>DAOWNY010000074.1 GCA_030642325.1 Deltaproteobacteria bacterium | reverse complement strand
GCCGAGTGGATGTTTAAAAACAGTAAAGAGATTGACGCTCTGCAATTCAGAGGCATTTAATGCGGCCTGAAAATTCTTGTCATCCCCGGCTATCATCTTTTGGCCGGTACGCATAAGTTGCTGTTTGGCCTGATTGTCTTGAATACTCCAATCAGAAGGAATGGTTATGGCCATCGCAAAATATTTGTTGCGATACAGAGACCCTTCAAAAGTACCAAAATCGATTTTATCTGATGCCTTTTTTCCGCACCCAATACAAGTAAGGGTGATCAACGTGATGATAACCAATGCAACATTTTTGTAGAGTTGTCGAGTATACATAATATGACTCCTAATCTTAAATTTTAATAAATAACAGGCGGAGTTCCGCAAAATATTTATTTGTTTGGTAGCGGACGATTTGTAACCACGAATGATTGCACCGATATTGTTTGATGGTGATTTGAATGATGACTGGTTCATGCTGGGTAGGGGCGTATTTCATGGTAGGGGCGTATTGCACATGGTAGGGGCGTATTGCAATACGCCCCTACGGTATCGGCATTATTACGGATTATCCCGTGCATATGGTTTGCATCATGACAAATACATCCAAATGAATGTTGGGACGTATTCCCGACGTTTTGATCCATTCTTTCTCCGCAATTCCGCCGTATTCATTGAGCCTGCGCCTTTGCGTTCAAGATATTGACTCTGTCATGAAAACTCTTACAGTCCGAAGCAGAAAGGGAGCCGGGAATCAGGAATCTGTTTGAACTGAATTAGAGGTAGCTGCTCAATGTCATTAGCTTAAGAATATTTTGTCTAAGGCGTATTGCATGGTAAGGGCGTATTGCAATACGCCCTTACTAATTTTATAATGATGTAGGCATGTTTGCTATCAATGTCGATTCCGGAATTAGTTCTTTTAAATTGTTCAAGGCTGCAAAATCTTCAAAAAAAGAACTCATAATTACATCTTAGATCCAAATTTTTACCAGCTATTAACTATGTAAATGGGTACCTTTTCTTTATGGTCCCCTCAAGTCACGTAAAGATTGACAAACACCCATCAATTAATCTGCCTGCCTTCGCAAAAAAGTAGGGGTACCATAATCATCGCCATCCATCACAGCTTCATCAATGATCATTCCCAGCTTAATGGGTTCAGGAGCTTCCGCTCTTTTTCCGTTCCGAATGTAGGCCGGCACTTCCTGATCCTCCCTCTTGTCGAAGGGAACCGAAAAGGGTTTTGTTACTTCCATCTTTTCCTTCTTTTCTTCTTCTTCAAATCCGGTGGCTATCACCGTTACTTGAAATATATCACCCATTTTATCATCCACCACAGCCCCGAAAATAATGTTGGCCTCTTCGTGGGCCTCTTCCTGAACCAGGGAAGCTACCTCGTTTATTTCATGAAGGGTCAAATTGCTGCCGGCGGTAATGTTGATTAAAATACTCCTCGCTCCGTGAATACTCATTTCTTCCAAAAGAGGACTGGCAATAGCTTTTTTAGCCGCCTCGGCACAACGGTTATTTCCGCTTACAACTCCCATCCCCATCAGGGCAATCCCCATATCGGACATGACGGTTTTTATATCAGCAAAGTCCAGATTAATTAATCCTGGAATAATAATGAGATCGGATATCCCTTTAACAGCATGAAGCAATACGTCATCCGCTATCTTGAATGAATCAAGCAGAGAAGTATCCTTTTCCGTGATACTAAGCAGCCTTTGGTTGGGAATGGTTATCAGGGTATCTACCGCATCCCGCAACTCTTTTTCTCCCTTTTCCGCCTGCCTTTGCCTCTTCCTTCCTTCAAAAAGGAAAGGTTTCGTAACTACTGCCACCGTGAGAATTTTTAAATCTTTCGCAATTTTGGCAACAACCGGAGCGCCTCCTGTTCCGGTCCCCCCTCCCAAACCGGCAGTGATGAATACCATGTCCGCCCCTTCAATCAGTTCGTAAATCCGTTCCGCATCTTCCATTGCCGCTGCCCTACCCACCTCAGGATCCCCGCCGGCTCCAAGGCCCTTAGTGAGTTTTGATCCTAGTTGAAGTTTATTTGAAAACTTCGCCCTTTCCAGTACCTGCAAATCGGTATTGGCAATTATACAATCAACCCCCTTTAAATCACTTGAAATCATATTGTTAACAACATTGCCCCCGCACCCACCAATGCCAACCACCTTTATCTTCACCTTTTGGCTCACTTCTTCTTCTTCCAATTCAAACATGGTACCCCCTCCTGTTAATTAAAATATCTCTTCAAACCACCCCTTAATCCAATTTATCGTCCTGGTAACAATGGTTGTTCCCGGAATTCTGGTCCCGTTAGAAGAGTGATTCTTATTGCCCCATAAAACCAATCCGACCCCGGTGGCATAAACAGGACTGTTCACCACGTCCTTCAACCCCCCGATGTCCATGGGACACCCCCTTCTCACGGGTAAATTGAAAATATCTTCGGCAAGTTCGGGTATCCCCTCTAAAACCACTGAACCGCCGGTCATTACCAACCCTGAGGTAATAAAATCGCTATAGCCTGATTTGGCAATTTCTAACTTCACCAGATTAAGTATTTCTTCCGCCCTGGGCATGATTATATCCCCCAGAGTTCTCCTCAAAAGAGATTTTGGTTTTCTTTCTCCAATGTCAGGAACTTTAATGGTCTCATCATTGTTAATTAGAGAACTGTAAGCACAACCGTATTGTTTCTTTATCTTTTCCGCTTCCTTAATGGGCGTTCTTAATCCTATGGCAATATCATGAGTTATGTGGTTCCCCCCTATTGGTAGCACCGAGGTGTATTTTATACTTCCCCCATGAAAAATGGCAATATCTGTTGTGCCTCCCCCGATATCTACCAATACCACCCCCAATTCCCGTTCATCGGGAGTAAGGGTTGCCTCACTCGATGCCAATGGCTGTAAAATCAAATCCGCAACATCCAGCCCGCTTCTATTGGCACATCGATAAATATTTTGAGCAGAGGTAGTTGTTCCGGTCACAATATGTACCTTAGCTTCCAGCCTAACCCCTGACATTCCCACCGGTTCTTGGATTCCACATTGGTCATCCACTATAAATTCCTGGGGTATGACATGAATTACTTCCCGATCCCAGGGGGTTACCACTGCTTTAGCCGATTCAATTACCTTTTTAACATCAGAATCAAAAACCTCCCCGTTCTTAAGAGTAACCATTCCCTGACTGTTTAGACCCTGGATATGCCCCCCGGCAATCCCCGTATAAACTGAAGTAATTTCACAACCCGCCATCAACCCTGCTTCTTCCACCGCTTTTCTTATTGAGTTCACTGTGTTCTCGACATTTATAACCATCCCCTTCCTTAGTCCTTGGGAGGGACAAGTGCCGATCCCGACAATATCAACGGCCCCCTCGTTTACTTCTCCAACTACCGCACACGTTTTTGTGGTACCTATGTCCAGCCCCACGATTAAGTTGTTGCTTTTTTTCATCTTCCACTCACCCCATTTTTTCCAGACCAAAAGACTCCGGGTTAGGTGATTACAATGAACTTTCTTTTTTTAACCTGACTACCACCCGATCACGATAATGAAGATTGATGCATTCTACATGTTTATATGTTCCACCACTTTTCAAATCACTTAATACATGCTTTAAACGTCTGATTTTGTCGCTGAAATTATTATTGCCTATCTTAATCTGCAAGGCGTTGTTTGAGGTAAAGATGGTAAATCCCCCATCTTTTTCCCGGTTTATTTCCGATACATTGCCGGCGGAAAAAACTTTTTCCCGTTCAATAATTTTTAACAGTTTCAAACCATTTCGCAGCTCTTGGCCCAAACCAGCCCTGTTCTCTTTTAAATCAGCTAAGTCAAAGCCGGTAAAAATAGGAAAGTCCAAACTATCGCCGGCAATGACCCCGGCAAAAATTGTCCCCTTATCGTCCAGATAATTAAGCCCCTCCCTGTTAACAATTGCAACCGGCCTTCTCTCTTTAATTTTTATTAATATCCCGGGAGGAAATTCCCTGCGAACATCGGCTTCTTCTATCCAGGGGTGGCTTTTGAGCCGGGAAGATATATTTCTTAATTTTACAGTAAGGATATTTATATCCGGATTTAAGTTTATAATTCCCATAATTTTATCTTCTGAAAGTTTTTCCAAACCCCCTGTTTTAATCTGCCGAATATTTAAATATGGTGTCCGGGCAAAATATTGAGCACCCAGGTAGCTACAATAGGTCATACCGGAAACAAGCGAGACTGAAAACAATATCTTTATAAACCCCGGTATTATTTTTTTATAGTTCGGAGATTTCTTTTTTTTGTAAATCCTCCTGATTCGCTTTATATTTTTTTTGTGATAATCTTTCACATCTCTCATTTAAGCCGACCATATCTAATCTCATGCAAAACCACTACGCCTTAAGGCTTGCCTCCTTCAAAATTTCCTCCACTAAATCGGAAAAATTTAAGCCGACTCCCAGGGCTATCTTCGGAAGCAGGCTGGCGATAGTCATCCCCGGTTGGGCATTAACCTCCAATATGTGAAAACAACCATTATTATCCATTATCAAGTCAACTCTGGTTGCTCCTTCGCATCCCAAAACCGAAGAAGCCTTTTTTCCCAGCTCCGTCACTTCATCATATTTTTCCCTGGACAAGGGAGCGGGCAGTAGATATTCACTCCTCCCGGGGGTATATTTTGCCTCATAATCATAAAACTCCTCCCCGGGGAGAACCTCGATGGCACCCAGAACACGGTCGTTTAAAATACCGGTCTGGATTTCTCTTCCTGCGATATATTTTTCCACAATTATATCTTCCCCATAATGAAAGGCTATACGGATAGCTTCTTTAAGCTCAGTCTCTCGGTTTACGAGGGTTACTCCCACGCTGGACCCTTCACTGGCCGGTTTGACCATCAGGGGGAGTCCCATATCATTGAGCAATTGTATATCCGACCAATTTTCCTTTCTTAAAACCTGATAATCAGGGACCGGCAACCCATGATAGAGAAATATCTTTTTGCTGACTATCTTATTCATTGCCAAAGCACTGGCAAGGACCCCGGAACCGGTATAAGGAATCTTCATGATTTCCAGCATACCCTGAACCGATCCATCTTCTCCGTACTTACCGTGGAGAGCAATAAAGGCAATCTCTACCTTTTTTTCCCTAAGCCTGGCCGGTAAATCCACATCCACATCAATGGGGCAAGCCTGGTAACCCTTCTTTTGGAGCGCCCCCAATATTGCCTCTCCCGTCCTCAAAGATATTTCTCTTTCTGAGGAACAACCCCCAGTTAAAATTCCGATTTTTTTATCATGAAAACTGCCGGATTCCATCATTCCCTTACTCACCAATCACCTTTATCTCCGGCTCAAGTTTTATTCCCTTCCTCTCATAGACCTCCCGTTGAACCCTTTCCATCAATAAAATTACGTCCCCTGCCTTAGCCTCCCCCAAGTTTACGATAAAATTGGCGTGGTGATCGGAAACCATCGCGTCTCCCATTTTTAAACCTTTGAGCCCTGTCTCATCAATAATCTTACCGGCAAAAAATCCCGGCGGATTTTTAAAAACCGAGCCTCCGCTCTTATATTTCAAGGGTTGCTTCAATCTCCGTTCGACAAGCAGGTTCTTCACCTTATGGGCCATTTTGTTTGCCGCCCCTGTTTTCAATTCGAGAAGGGCACTCAAGATGATTGCATCTTTAGATAAATGCAGCTTACGGTATGAGAAGGATAATTCATTTCTTTCCTTCTCCCTGATTTTTCCCTCTCCATTAATGATAGTAACCCGTTTTACCACTTGTCCCAACTCCCCCCCAAAACTTCCCGCATTCATCATTAAGCCTCCCCCCAATGATCCGGGAATCCCGCTCGCAAACTCCAGCCCCATGACACCTCTTTTCAGGCAGTAATCAATCAACTCCGTCAAACTAATCCCAGCCTGTGCCTCAATCATCGCACAATCCTTATTTTCGCCTGCCTGCTTAATCCGCCGAAAAAATCGAATTAAGCTGATTACAGCCCCCCTGATGCCCCCGTCTTTAACCAATAGATTTGATCCCTTCCCCAAAACAAAGCAGGGGACCTGCTCATACCTCAGGTAAGAAATAATTTCTATCAACTCAGATACTTCCCGGGGAAAAATTAATACATCCGCCGATCCTCCGATCCCAAAGGAGGTATATCTGCCCATGGGCTCATCAAAAAAAATATCGCCCTCCACCAATTTTCGGAGGTCATCTTTTTGTCCTCTATTCATCCCACTCTTTTAATTCCATTTTCGTTTTCTGCCCGCAACTTATTTAGTAACTCCTCTCCCACCCGCCAGATATCCCCTGCCCCCAGAGTAATGACTAAGTCGCCAGGTTTTAAATAACCAAAAAGCTGATCAACTATTTTTTCCTTTTCCGGCAGATACAGAACATTCCGGTGCCCATAATTTTTAATTGCTTCCGAGAGTTTTCGGGCGCTGACTCCTTTGACCCTCTCCTCCCCGGCTGGATAAATTTCAGTAATACAGAGTAAATCAGCCTGATCAAGAGCGCCCGGAAAATCGTTAAACAAATATTTAGTCCTACTGAACCGGTGGGGCTGAAATATGACGACCATTCTCCTGTTCCAGGTATGCCTGGCCGCTTCCAGGGTTGCCCTTATCTCGGTAGGGTGATGTCCATAATCGTCAACTACCAAAATTCCGCTCTCTTCTCCCTTTATTTCCATTCTCCGGTGCACTCCGGAAAAAGTTGCAATTCCCTTCTTAATTGCAGAAAATTCCATATCAAGTTCATAAGCAGCTACGATGGCAGCCATCGAATTATAAACGTTAAACATGCCGGGCGCTTTGAGGGAAACATTGCCTAAATTATTTCCTTTATGATAAAGGGCATACTCAGATGAAATACCGCAGAATTTTATCTCTTTGGCCTGGTAATCAGCCTGATCCATCAATCCGTAAGTAATGCATCTTCGTTTTATTTTAGGTAAAATTGCTCTTACGTTCTCACAATCGATGCAGGCTATGGTGGAACCATAAAAGGGGACTATATTGGCAAATTTCAAAAAAGCCTCTCTGATTTCCTCTATATCCCGGTAATAATCAAGGTGTTCAAGGTCAATGTTGGTTATTACGGCAATGGTTGGGCTCAACTTCAGAAAAGAACCGTCGCTCTCGTCCGCTTCTGCAACGATAACTTCGCCTTCGCCCATCCTTGCGTTGCTTCCAATGCTGATCAGCTTTCCACCGTTTACCATGGTAGGATCAAGCCCTCCATGTGCAAGAATCGTAACCATCATTGAAGTGACAGTGGTTTTTCCGTGACTTCCGGCGATAGCAACTGAAAATTTCATCTTCAATAACTCTGCCAGCATTTCCGCCCGCGGGATAACCGGAATTGACAGCTTTTGAGCTGTGATCAACTCAATATTATCCGCTTTAACCGCACTGGAAACAACCAACACATCCGCATTTCCGAGATTTTCAAAAGAGTGTCCATAATAAACCCGAGCCCCCAAAGCCTCCAGCCTTCGAGTAGTATCCGTCCCCTTTAAATCAGACCCACTGACCGTATATCCAAGATTTAAGAGAACCTCCGCAATACCGCTCATCCCGATCCCGCCGATCCCTACAAAATGGACATGTTTCACCTTCCGGTACATGCCCCATCTTTTATTATTTTTCATCTCTCTAGATTCCAAGGCTGCAAACTTCCTTTAACCTGATCAACCAACAAACTATCCTCATACCCCCCGAAAGGTCCTAACGGCCTAAGCATTCTTTCCCTCTTCCCCTAAAACCAGATCAGTGCAGATATCCACGATCTTTTCTGCTGCCCGGTTATTCCCTAACTTCACGGATCTGTTCTCCATCTCCTCGATCTTTTTAGGATTCCGGAAAAACCGGATAATTATTTCAGAAAGCAATTTACCGCTTAAATCCTTATCAGGCACTATCTCAGCCGCCCCTGTTTCCTTAAGCTTGAGGGCATTTTTCATCTGATGGTCATTGGCGGCAGAGGGGAAGGGAACAAGTATCGATGCCTTTCCCATTGCAGTGATCTCTGCAAGACTCGTTGCCCCGGCCCGGCAAACCAAAAGATCAGCCGACTGATAGAGCGAAACCATATCATCAACAAAAGGCATGACCGTGGCATCCATCCCATATTTTTTATAACCCCGGGAAATTTCTTCAAAATCCTTGTTTCCGGTCTGGTGAATTATCTTCAATGAATCTTTTATCTGTTCAAAAAACCCAAGGGAATCCAGCATTGCCATATTTATGCTATGGGC
>DAOWNY010000072.1 GCA_030642325.1 Deltaproteobacteria bacterium | reverse complement strand
GGTCTATATTTCGTAACTACTCGGAATTCTGACTATTGACTGCCGGCCCCGGAGTAGTTACGTTTTATTTTGGCTTAGAAATATGATGTCATTACCCAAAAGCCACTTAACCCTTCCGCAATCTTACTACACTATCCACCATTTTAACCTTTTTAATGGAACTGAAGACGGAATCCAACTGTTTTAAATCTTTCACCTGGATTAAAAAAACACAGACGGCTTTGTTGTGATTCATGTTTTTAACTTGAACATTGGAGATGTTGATGCTCATTGAGGCAAAAGAGTTGCTGATTGCCGCCAGCAAACCGGGTTTATCCTCGCATACGACTTTTACCTGGACGGGATGAAGCGATTCTTCTTTCCGCCACTTTGCCTTCACCTTTCTTTCCGGATCAACCCCGGCTACATTGTGACAATTCAGGGTATGGATCGTAACTCCTCTCCCCCTGGTGATGAATCCAACTATTTTATCCCCCGGAAGGGGGTGGCAGCACTGTCCGAAATTAACCAGCAGGTTAGTCATTCCATCGATAATTACCCCACCCCTCCCTTCCCGGCCAAGTGTTTCCTTCAATTTTGTTAGGTCGTTCTCTTCGAAGGTTTTCTCCGCCACCGTTTCAGGAGGAAGCATTTTATTTATTATCTGGCGGGGGGAGATCTCCCCGTAGCCCACTTCCACTATCAAATCTTCCACAGTTTGAAAAGAGAATTCTCTCGCTACCTTTTGCAGCTCATCTGATTTTAAAAGTTTTGCATAGTTTAAATTCCTTTTTCTAAACTCCTTTTCACACATCTCCCTGCCGATAATAATACTATTCTCTCGCTCCTCAGTCTTGATTTGGGATTTTATCTTTGTTTTTGCCCTGGAGGTCCTGACAAATTTAAGCCAGTCCCTGCTGGGTCTCTGATGGGAATTTGTAATAATTTCGATAGTATCACCGCTTTTAAGTTGGTATCTTAGGGTAACTATCTTCCCGGCGACTTTTGCCCCGGCACAGTGGTTTCCCACATCAGTGTGGATGGAATAGGCAAAGTCAACCGGGGTTGATCCTTTGGGAAACTGTTTAACATCGCCTCTCGGTGTGAATACATATACTTCATCGGGAAACAGGTCAATCTTGACTGTTTCGAGGAATTCCCTCGGATTTTTTAAGTCCTGTTGCCATTCAACCAGTTGCCTGATCCAGGCGAACTGCTCATCATATTTATTACCGATATCCCCCTTTTCTTTGTACTTCCAGTGGGCGGCAATTCCCTCTTCCGCGATTCGATGCATCTCTCTCGTCCTGATTTGGATCTCGACCCGTCTGCCGTGAGGTCCGATCACCGTTGTGTGGAGGGATTGGTACATATTTAGTTTCGGCATGGCAATAAAGTCCTTAAACCTGCCTGGTACCGGTTTCCATAGGGTATGGATAATTCCCAAAGCCTCATAGCATTCTTTTATCGAAGCCAGGATAATTCGAAAGGCAATTAAATCGTAAATTTGACCAAATTCTATCTTTTGAGCCTTCATCTTTCTGTAAACACTATAAATGTGTTTCGGTCGTCCATCAATCTTCGCTTTAAGGCCGTATTCAACTAGTTTTTTGCTGATAATGGAATTTACTTCACTGATATATTCTTCTTTCTCCTTTGTTTGCAATGCCAGCTGTTTCTTGATATCCAGGTAAGCCTTGGAGTTTTGGTACTTTAACGAGAGGTCTTGCAACTCTATTTTTATCCAGTCAATTCCCAATCGACTTGCGAGGGGGGCATAGATATCTAAAGTTTCCCGGGCAATTTTTTTTCTATTGTCCGGGGTGTGATATTCAAGGGTTTTCATATTATGAAGTCGATCTGCCAATCTAATTAAGATTACCCGGATGTCCTTGGCCATCGCTAAAATCATTTTACGAAAATTTTCCGCCTGTTTTTCTTCGGCGGTTCCAAAAGATATTTTACTTATTTTAGTAAGACCATTTACTAAAGAAGCGATCTCCGCTCCAAAATGTTCTTCGATCTCCTCGATGGTAACAAAAGTATCTTCCACAGTATCATGGAGTATACCGGTAGCCACACTGGCTGTATCCATCTTCATGTCGCATAAAATTCCTGCCACCTCAAGGGGGTGAATCAGATAGGGCTCTCCGGAAAGCCGGGTCTGGCCTTTGTGAACCTTGGCGGAAAAGACGTAAGCCTTTTGTATTAACCCAGGATCGGCATCAGGATAGTAACTCAAAGTTTTATCTATAATATCATTAAGTCGAATCATGCTCCCAACTCTTTTTCGATTATCTCCCCTACCCTGCCTAATACTTCTTCAACTTTCACCGAATATTTCTGTGTTTCATTTCTCTTTTTTATTTCCACCAAACCTTCCATCAATCCCTTCGGCCCAATGGTGATTCTTATGGGTATTCCGATGAGATCACCGTCCTTAAATTTTATGCCGGCGCTTTCCTTCCGATCATCCAAAAGGACTTCAATTCCCCTTGCTCTGAGCCCGGAATAGATCTCTTCCGCCACCCTGACCACGTTTTCCTGGCCGATGTTGGTAGGTAATATTAAAACCTGGAAGGGGGCTAGGGGAAGGGAGAAAATTATTCCGTTGGAGTCATGATTCTGCTCTATGGCCGCTGCTAAAGTCCTGCCGATTCCGATCCCGTAACAACCCATCACCATTAAGCGTTCTTTCCCATGTTCATCCAGGTAGTACGCCCCCAGTGATTTGCTGTATTTTGTTCCCAGTTTAAAGATGTGACCAACCTCAATTCCCCTGCTGATTTTTAATTCTCCCCGGCAGCGGGGGCACCCGTCCCCTTCTTTTGCCACTCGAATATCGGCAAAATGCTTCGGCTGAAAATCCCGGGGAAAGTTGGTATTCCGGAAATGGGCATCCTGCTCATTTCCACCGGTCACAAAATTTTCCATTGATTCAATTGAATGATCGGCAATAATTGGGACTGAAAGGTTTATGGGGCCGCTAAAACCCATTGGGGCATGGGTTACCTTCTCAATTAATTGATCATCCGCAAGACCCAGTGTTTCCACCTTAAGAAAATTTTTGAGTTTTATCTCGTTAATCTCGCAGTCCCCGCGGACCAGAGCGGCCATGGGACCATTTTCCGTCTCAAAGATAAGCGTTTTAACCAGATTCCCGGGCTTTATCTGCATAAATTCACATACCTCTTCCACAGTCCTCATCTTGGGGGTAGCCACCTTTTCCAGAGCCTTTTCGCCTGCCTTTTCAGGATTATTTGTCTTACTCCTTCTTATCTCCGCTTTTTCTAAATTGGCTGCGTAATTACAAGATCCGCAGCTCACCAGGAGATCTTCCCCGGTATCCGCCAGCACCATGAATTCATGTGAAAAACTTCCTCCGATTGAACCGGTATCAGCTTCCACTGCACGGAATTGTAAACCGCACCGCTCAAATATTCGGCAATAGGCTTCATGCATACATTGATAGCTCTTTTCCGCAGCCTCATTATTTACATCAAAGCTGTAAGCGTCCTTCATGATGAATTCTCTTGCCCGCATCAAACCGAAACGCGGTCTTATCTCATCCCGAAATTTTGTCTGTATCTGGTAAAGATTTATGGGGAGCTGCTTATAAGACTTTACTTCTCTTTTGACCAAGTCGGTAATTACCTCTTCATGGGTGGGACCCAGGCAAAAATCCCGTGCCCCACGGTCCTTGAAACGGAGAAGTTCTTTGCCGTAAAAATTCCATCGGCCGCTTTGCTGCCAGAGTTCGGCAGGCTGGACGACAGGCATTACGATTTCCTGGGCTCCCGCCCGATTCATCTCTTGTCGAACTATTCCCTCCACCTTCCTTATTGACCTCAACCCCAAGGGAAGATAGGAGTAAATACCTGAAGCTAGTTTCCTGATCATCCCTCCCCTCAACATTAACCGATGACTAATCACTTCCGCTTCGGAAGGATCTTCCCTGAGTGTCGGCAGTAATATTTTAGAAAAATGCATTGATCAAATCCTTTCTTGAGCTCCCAATCTCTAACTGATTATTTTTCGGCGGTCATTTTATTCACTTCGCAAACCAGTGTCTCGACCATCTCTTCTTCCGTCAACTTTCTTATGATCTCGCCTTTTTTGAATAAGATACCCTTTTTTTTTCCTCCCGCAATCCCGATATCTGCTTCCTTTGCTTCCCCCGGACCATTCACCATGCAACCCATTACCGCCACCTTAATAGAACTTTTTAATGTTGTAAGCTTCTTTTCCACTTCAGTGGCGATCCCGATTAAATCAATTTCGCAACGACCGCAGGTGGGGCAGGAAACGACTTCAATCCCGGCGTGACGAAGCTTTAGTGCCTTGAGGATTTGGTATCCCACATGAATTTCTTCTCGGGGATCAGCTGTTAAAGAAACCCGGATTGTATCACCAATTCCCTCACTGAGCAATATTCCGATTCCCAGGGTTGACTTGATTGTTCCGGAAAAAATGGTTCCCGCCTCAGTAATTCCAAGATGAAGGGGGTAGTTGACCTCCCCGGCAATGATCCGGTATGATTCAACGGTTGTTAAGACATCAGAGGACTTAACTGATAGTTTTATATCATAAAATTTTAATTCTTCAAAAACCTTAACCCATCTTAAGGCACTTTCAGCCAGCGCTTTTGAGGTTGGTCCCCCGTGTCTTACCAGGAGGTCATTTTCTAAAGAACCCGAATTTACTCCGATTCGAATCGGTATTCCCAGGTCACGTGCCTTGTCCACAATTTTTTCTACCCTGTCTCTTCCACCGATGTTGCCTGGATTTATCCTAAGTCCGTCAACCCCCTCCTCTAGTGACATAAGCGCCAGTCGGTAATCAAAGTGAACGTCAGCCACCAGGGGAATTCGTATTTTTGATTTTATCTTTCCCAATTTGCCGGCCGCTTCTTTGTGGGGGACAGCCACCCTGATAATTTCGCAACCCACTTCTTCCAATTGACGGATCTGGGCAACGGTTGCCCCCTGATCTTCCGTTTTAGTAGTGGTCATTGATTGCACCGAAACAGGTGCTCCGCCACCTACTTTGCAATCTCCCAGTGTAATCTCGCGAGTCAATCTTTTTTTAATCATTTCATTTACAGCCATGGCTAAAAGCAATGGGGTTTTATTGGATCATGAAAAATGTCGACCTTGTGCAGTTAGGTATTAGCTATTTAAGTGTTAGCTTTTGCATGAAACCATTCAACATCCGCTTGATCTCGTTACATTTGCCGATCTAATTCCAGCTTAAGTTGAGATACAAGTTGAAAAAGCTCATCAGAGGGAAACCCCCTTGTAATATGATGGACCTCTATCACCAACTGGTGCGCTTTTAGCCATACTTTTAGCTCTTTAAAATCTCTCATAATACCTAACCGCTATAATAGCTAATAACCGCACAGCTTGAAAAATATCAGAGTTGTCGGACAATCTATTAATTCCCGGTATCAGTGCTTATCCGGTGGATTTCTGCGCGACTAAAAAAGCAAATATGAAAAACGGGGAACCCAGGATCGAATGAAGACTCCACACAATAAGCAGGCGGGGTATCTCCAGTACCCTTTCTGCAATTCTTTATGCGGGAATCCATGTTTTCCCGGTTTCTTGATGCCTGTTTTGAAGAATTCGGGCATAACACCCATTAAAAAAACAGAGTCTGCTTTTTTATGAAATATTCATTTTTTGACTGCCCCCCTACTGACATCACTTTCAATTTCATAGAATAGAGAAGTTATTGATGCTTGTCAAGAAGCGCATTGATCTCTCAGGTATCGGTTAGGAACCGCCAATTTTTTCAGCACGGTTCTAATGGGCGCACCCAACCTGCAAACTGACTGTTCCCAACGACTTTTTTAAAAGACAAGGGCAGTAAAAGAGTTACAATCAGTATTATACCGGCACCTGCAATATCATTAAATGAAATTAGGAAATATTTACATGGGCAACTGTATGTGCATTGTTTTTCATATGTTGCACATTCAGCTTAAGGGTATGGATTATATTTAGACTTTAACATCTTGCATTGTATGACTATTAAACCTGTTTCATTCATATACTCAAAAAAAACAGGTTGCTCCGGTCGGTTTTGGGATGAAGCAGTAATGACCTGCGAATAGGTAAAAAAGTAAATGTCAGCTGAAATGGACCAAATCTGCGTTTAAATTGTAACTTAGAGTTGATCATATTGACACCTGTCCGGACGGGGCGATTAACAGGCCTGGAGCCAGGATACGGCCAGGATGGTCAGGGCAGCTACAAGGAAGGCGGCCTGTGGGTTTTTCGTCAACGGCTGTCCTGCAAACATCCCATGTATCCCTCCCAGAACAGCCCCGGCTAAAAAGCCGAACAGGTGTGCCGTTAAATCCGTATGTAAACTCGAACCAAAAAAGCCCAGCAAGGCCAGACCCGCCCCAAATGGTAGAAAAGCTTTTATGCGCGGCCCGGGCTGTAGAATTTTTATCATGCTCTGACAGCCTCCCATAATGCCGATGGCTCCGAAAACGGCTGTTGATGCGCCAATGGAAAGATGATCGGTTCCATATAGAACGGCATTCAACATGTTGCCGGCCATACCGGCCATAAGAATCATGAACCATCCAACTCCCAGACCGGTGATAGAGCAAACCGCAGTGCCAAATACAGCAATGCCCAGCATATTGCTAACCAGATGCGGAGTGTCGCCGTGTATCATGAGCGAAGTTACACATCGGTACACTTCGCCCCGCAAAATATGCCGGGCAGATGATCCGTATTCCCGGATAACCATTTGACTGTCGCAGCATGTGGTAATTACTACATGGAAAATCAGCAAAATAATTCCAGCCCATATTCCTGAAAAGCCCTTTTGGTAAACTTGCTCTTTGTATTCAAAATCCGGCTGTCTTTCCTTGTTCTCCAGAAGGTATAATTCGATGGCCTCAAGAGCGCATTCATATTTCGATGATTCCACCAAAAGGTCCCAACCGCCGTGCCTTTTCCGTGCATGGTGTAAAATACCGGTTGAAGATAAAACCAATCCATATATTTTGACCTCTTCATTTAAGAGGCCGTTGAATAGAATCACCAATGTGCATACCACTAAAGTTATGGGAAAGGCTGAAGAAGAGCCTACGTTTGGCTTGCCGGATATTCCGCAGCTCAGGCAGTTTAGAAAAACAAATTTTTTTTCAACACAAGGCGATGGTCCCGGAATGCAGCCGAATGTATTGTCTAAAAACAATCCGTCTTAAGTTAATGACATTGATTGCGAAGTAGCTTGTTTTGTTCAGCTAACTAAGAATGTTTTCTCATCACTTACTGCCCGTCAACTCTATTTTAGGCTTCCAGTCAAGCCAGTCTTCATCCATTTTATCCTGAAGAACGAAATGGTGGCCCGGATTGGCAGGAGAGCCCATTTTTTTGCCATCCGGTGTTGCAAGGGCAATTCCACCGGCGAGTATTGACTCGACAAATTCCGTATAAATCTGCACCCCGGAAAAAATTCCGGCATCCACATTAATGCCGCTTGCATTCCAAAAAACAGTATTTTCATGGATGAGGGCAACATAGGGCTCTTCAATATTGACAAAGATATGAACTTCCCGGGCTGTAGGAGAAAGAGCAAGGGTTTTGTCAACCGAATTTTTAATAGGAGTTTGAAGAATATGACCGCACCGCGGGCAGCACGCTTTCCGGCCATGCTCTATATGCTTATGCTCAAAGAGCAGATCACAGTCAGGGCAGGCCAGAAGGTCGGCAATATGTGCTTGGAAAGCGTTCATCTTTAATGGGCTCTTGTTGAACACTGTACCCCTTGGCTTCAAGGCAAGGGGTACAGTGTTTTTTGTTAATCTTTTGTAGCTATTCAGGTGGAACTAATTTTTTGTAGAGCAATTCATAATATGGAAGAAAGAAAAGCGTAGTCTCGTTGATTTTAAGAGTATTACTATAATCCAGATTCACGATATAGGCTTTATCGGGTGAATACTTTTCAATAAAACTGCGTAAAGAACGGGGAATTTCCTCTTTCTTTAAAGACTTATACTTAACTTCGATTGGAACAACGTTTCTGCCACTTTCCAATACAAAATCGACTTCAGCCTTGTCCTTTGTACGCCAGAAATTCAGCTTTGTTGCTCTGAGTTTTATTTGCTCTTTGAGCAGTAAAAAGATAAGGTTTTCGAAAACGAATCCACACTCTGATGGGCTGCCCAGGTGACCAAAAATGCCTAAGGCATAATTCCGCAGTCCCAGATCCCAAAAGTAAGGAACCGGTGACTTTGTGATTTCTTTTCTCACGTTTCGAGCATAAGGTGAAATAATATCTAAAAGGAATGTTTTTTGGGAATACATGACTTTCGGCCATTTGTAATCTAATTTGACTTAAATTAAGATAGCTGCTTC
>DAOWNY010000309.1 GCA_030642325.1 Deltaproteobacteria bacterium | reverse complement strand
ATCGATCCCAAAATTTGATACCGAATCAGTCCAGGTCCCGTTTTTCAGATAAATTTTGCACATCTTGCTGCTGAAACCAAAATCTCCCCCTATGGGCTGGCGGACTCTCCTTCCATATAAAGCCCTCAAAAGGGGATAAGCTATTGCATTCGTTATGGTGCCGTCGTACTTATGTCTTAAGTAAAGGGGGGCAACAAAGGAAAAACCATTAAAAAGCGGTTCCCCTAAATTTTTTATCCACTCAGGGGAAATACTTTTTAAATCAGCGTCCACTACCACCACCGCTTTTGCTTCAAGATCGGCAACCTTCTGAAAAAGTTTTTTAAAGTTGTTGCCCTTTCCCTTTATTCCGGGAGGGGTGGAAATATAGATCTTCGGTACCTTGGTGGGCGTATCCAGAAAACTCTTTTTGGTGTCATCCGGGGAATTATTGTCACAATTGATAATTACGGAACGTTTGAACCGGAAATATTTGCTCAGCCCTTCGCTAGCCTGCATGGTGGGGTGACTGATGGAATCAGCCTCATTGTAGGAAGGAATACATACGACTAAATCAGCTTTTTTGACCTTTTCCGGGTTAACCTCGTGCTTCTCCACTAAATACTCCAAAATTTATGCCCTCTCTCGGATCAGTACCGGTAGTGTAAGTTGCAAAAATTGCTATTAAAATCAGTAGTTTCTAAAATAGAGCTATGCAAAATCCATGCCATAGATATCTTTCAAAATTTTTCCGAGATGGCTTGCGCCCCCTTTACCTCAACCTAACAATCTGGTAATATTGGAAAAACAAAACCCGCCAAAGGAAATTAATTAATGGTCATTCTTCACTGGATTGATATTTGCGTGCTCGGTACTTACTTCTTTTTTATTATTGTGATCGGGAGTTTTTATGGGCGCAGGGAGGAAAACCTCTCTGATTATTTTTTGGGTGGTCGCAGTATCCGGTGGGTTTTTGTTCTCCTTTCCATTGTAGCTACCGAAACGAGTGCCCTTACTTTTGTTGGGGCACCCTCCTTTGCATATGGCCACAATTGGACTTATATTCAACTGCTGATTGGAACCATCCTGGCCCGTTTTATCCTGGCAAAATATTTTATTAAGGGCTTTTATCGTCATCAGGTAGTTACGGTTTATGAATATCTGCAAAAAAGGTTTGGGGTGGGCAGTAAAAACGGTGCCAGCCTCCTTTTTCTCATAACCAGGGTTTTGGCCAGCGGGGTTAGGCTATTTGGGGCCTCAATCCTTCTTTCGGTGGCAATCGGGCTTGATCCCCTGACTTCCATAATCGTCATCGCTACCATTGCCACACTCTATACCATCATCGGAGGAATCAAGGCGGTCATCTTTACCGACGCTTGCCAGGCAGTCATCATGTTTGGAGGCGCCCTGCTGGCCCTGATCTTCATTTATCAGGATATTCCCCAGGGTTGGCAGGGAATAATGTCCGCAACAAGCTCCCTGTCAAAATTTAAAATTCTCGACCTTTCTTTTAACTTAAATGAGGCCTATACCATCTGGGGGGGAATTTTGGGAAGTACCTTTTTCACCCTTGCTACCCATGGTACCGACCAGGACCTGGTGCAGAGGATGCTTACCGCCCGTAATGCCGACCAGAGCAAGAAAGCATTGGTTCTTTCCGGATTTATGGATATTCCCATCGTTATCCTCTTTCTTTGCATAGGATCCTTTCTTTTTTCCCTGTACCAAATAACCCCCCCTCCCAATTTGCCGGCAAATGCCGACGACATCTTTCCTTTCTATATCGTGCATAGTCTTCCCCGGGGAATTACCGGTCTTTTAATTGCCGGAGTGCTTGCCGCCGCTATGTCGAGCACCGATTCGGCCTTAAATGCCCTCTCCTCTACCTGGATCAATGATTTTTACCGGCCCTATTTTAAAAAAAACGGGTCGGACAAGCATTATCTTTTTATGGCCAGGGTTTTTACCGCCGTCTTTGCCCTCCTTCTGGTCTTAGTTGCTTATCTTTGCAAAGATACCAAACAGGTTCTCATCTTAGGATTTATTATCGGTTCTTTCACTTACGGGGCATTGCTTGGAATTTTTCTTTTGGCTTTTTTTACCAAGCGGGGAAATGATCCGGGAAATATCTTAGGGATGGGAGTAAGCATTGCTGCCATTATTTTTATCAAGTTTTACACTGAGATAGCTTGGATCTGGTACGTCATGATCGGCGCTCTGATCTCTTTTTTGGTGGGATACCTCTTTCCCTCTGCCAAAAAAAGAGATCAGAGCGCCCCAATCCGGGAAGGTTTTAAGAATGAACCTAGTGCCCTGTCACGCATCAACTGACGCACCTTGCTTGTCTTTTTACCTTTCTGCGGCGTTACGACTTCAGCTACATAGAAAGACTATGCGCTTTCAGTCGTGCCTTGCAGAAAGAAAAAAATGCTGCGCAATTATTATGTCATTTGACACATGACATGACACTATCTTTCCCGTAGTGAACTTATGCGGATAAACTTGCTCTGAAATTTATAGTCTGACGTTACATCAACTTCT
>DAOWNY010000360.1 GCA_030642325.1 Deltaproteobacteria bacterium | reverse complement strand
GCAAACTCTTCCTCCCTGGTCATCTCCGGATATGATTTGCCGCCCAGGGTAAATTTTTCGTACATTTTACTTCCCTCCTCATATCTATGCTTCTGTTTTTAGTCACCGAACCATTCTTAATAATCCCTTTATGGTGAAAGCTTTATTGGGATTCACCGGTTTAAATTCCGGAAGTCCGTAGGTGGGATATCCCTCCATCATGGTATAATGATTGGTTTGACAGTTCATATACATCCAGTTGAACATAGCCCTAAAACCCTTACCGTCATTGGAGGCAGGAAATGGGCCATTAGCTCTCCACAATCTTCCCCTCTGGTCATAAGCTTCCCCCCACAAATTGCCAAAGTGCTCTTTATCTACCCAGACTAAACGCCGGCTATACGGATATTGCGGATCATTGGTCATAACCTCCAATATCCACATTGGCCTTATTTCCCACTCCAGCAGAGAGCAGGGACCATTTTTCAAATAATTATATGGCGGTTTTTCGACATATTCCCGGGGAAACAAACAATCCTTGTTCCCGATTACTCGAAAAGTCATTTTAGGATTAAACTTCTGTCTCCAGACTTCAAAGTCATCATTGATGCAGTCACTACCCAATATAGGATCGGTTACATCCGCACCGGTGAGCCTTCGAATCCTCCGGATGGCCGGGATATAACCGTAGCACTCATCCATCTCCGTTACATCCCAATACCTTATCCTGAGCTGGATGAATCCCCTAACCTCATGGGGCTCCGATATCAGCATGGACTCCTTGCTTAACACACCGTTGCTTTCGAATTCTGGTAAATGCGGGATAGGGGGTATATCGGTTCTTCCCACATATTTTTTTTTGCGAAGGACCCACCTGAAATGTTTTTCGTATTTAGCCCCCTTAAAAAGTCCGAACCAGCTATAAAAAACAAGGTCGTCATGGGAGTTGCCGCGGGTTATATCAGGGTAACAATCCCACGCTAATTCAATAGCAGATTTAGGATCAGGAAACGGAATTCCCCCTTTCCAGCCGATAAGGCTGTTATTGGGACCTATCCTGCATTGAGAGCTGTATTTCCGGGTTGCCTCATAAACTCCTTTGCTTAATTTGTGTTGTCCTTTTTCTACAATGGATATGGTGACCATCCCCCCCTTTACACCCAATCCATACCATTGGAGTATACTTGGCGAACAAAGTTTTTTCAGTTCGGAAAGATACTTATCCCAGCTCTCGGCATCAATCACCACTCCCGCCTTGATGGGTCCCTGATATTTCTGATAGGGAGCAAGTTCCTTAGCCAAAACAGGAATAGCACTCATGAAGTACCAGTAAATTATGAAGATGATAAAACTGACTGCTCGTTTATTATCCATTTTTTTCCTTTCTCCAATTGCACAGGAACTAAATGGTCCCCCTTATTTCACTTTTTAAATAATAGAAGGACTTAATCTTCCACACATTTCAGGGCATTATACTCGCAGGCCACTTCACATGATTCGCACCCGGTGCAGTCATCCAGATTTATCACCTGCACTTTGTCATCTTTCATGGCCAGTACCCCCTCTTCCGGGCACATGTCAACGCAGACTCCACAGCCT
>DAOWNY010000050.1 GCA_030642325.1 Deltaproteobacteria bacterium | reverse complement strand
GTCAGCCATTAGCGTTTAGCTTTTATAAAACCGAGGTATTACGGGAGCTTGAAATAACACCCAATGGGTAAAAATTTGTAATAGCAAAACATCCTGTGATCATTTTGGCTAATAGCTAACTGCTAAAGACGAACCGCTCAATTCAGGTCATAGCTACATCTTAGATCCTAAGTTTTTACCAACTGTAAACTGTCTGTGAACGGATACCGAATTAGTTACCATTTATTTAGCCCATGTTCAGCTGTAAGTGCTTTGATGAAACGCTATACCGTATGCTCCCCTCTCTCATCTTTGTAAAATATTCTAAATTTTTGTGGGAACGGTCGGCACAAGTATGGTGAAATAATTTTAAACATTGTAAATTCAGCGGTTAGCAGATTATCACGGCAGAAGACCTTCGTTAAAAAATCATCATATCATCCTGATTTGTAAACCAAGAAATAGAATTGACAGATTAATTGACATTAGCTTTCCAACACCACTACGGCAATTCCCAAATTTTTGGTATGCGACAAACTGACAAAAATATTTCTTATCTCAACTTTTTCCGCAATTTCCTTTGCCTTGCCAAAAAGGTTAATCACCGGCTTTCCTAAAGCGTCATTGATTATCTCGATATCCAACCAACTGATGCCGTCTCTCAGCCCTAATCCCAGAGATTTCAAGAATGCCTCCTTGGCGGCAAAACGTACTGAATAGTATTCATCCCTTGATTTTTTGTTACTTAAGCAGGCTATCTCAGTTCGGGTAAAAACTCTCCTGATAAAACGACCGTTCCATCTCGATAAAGTATCTTTTATTCTGGAAACTTCTATCGAATCGATCCCAATTCCGTATATCATTTTCTCCGACCGTTTACCAAAGCCACCATTTCTCTAACTGCCCTGTCGAGACCCACCATCATTGCCCGGGCAATGATACTATGACCGATACTAAACTCCTCAATTTCTTCAATCATTGTTAATGCTTTGATGTTGTTATAGTCTACTCCGTGTCCGGCATTTATTTTAAGAGACAGTTTAGAGGCAATCCTTATGGCGTCATTAATCCTTTGGAATTCTATTTCCGCTTCTTTCCAATGCCTTGCATCACAATAGGTTCCCGTATGAATCTCAACACAATCGGCACCAACCTTATAGGAAGCTTTTACCTGTTCAAGATCCGGGTCAATAAAAAGGCTTACCAAAATATCATTGCTTTTAAGAACTTCTATTACTTTTTTTAGTTCCTCCCTTCTCAAGCTGACTTCAAGCCCTCCCTCGGTGGTAAGCTCCTCTCTCTTTTCCGGAACGAGGATGACCAGATCCGGCTTAACTTCCAAGGCAATATTAACCATCTCTTCAGTGGCGGCCATTTCCATATTTAATTTTGTCTTAACCGTCTCTCGCAGTATCCTTAAATCCCGATCCTGGATATGCCTTCGGTCTTCTCTTAAGTGAACAATTATCCCATCTGCTCCTGCCAACTCTGCTATTGCAGCCGCAGTAACCGGATCAGGAGCTCTTCCCTTCCTCGCCTGACGTATTGTAGCCACATGATCAACATTGACCGAAAGCCCTGGCATCTCTTTTACTCCTTTATCCTAAAAACTGCCTGATATTTGCTGCAATCTCTTCAGCCATCACCGAAATTTCCTGCTCATCTTCTCCTTCCAGCATAACCCGATATACCGGTTCGGTTCCGGATGGACGGATAAGAACTCTCCCCTCTCTCCCCAGTTTATCCTCTATCTCTTTAACCTGACCGGCGATTGAAGGAAAGGAATAGATATCTTCCTTCTTTTTTACTTCTATATTCAATAAAACCTGGGGAAGACTGGTCATTACTGAGGCAAGTTCGGATAAACTCTTTCCCGTTCTCTGCATAATAGCCATCACTTGAAGGGCGGAAAGTATCCCGTCCCCGGTGGTGGTATGATCAAGAAAAATTATGTGACCCGATTGTTCTCCACCCAGCTTGTAACCACCCTTAAGCATCTCCTCCACCACGTACCGATCGCCCACTTGGGTCCTTACTATCTCTATTCCCCTATCATTAAGACATAGATCTATACCCAAATTACTCATTACCGTTGTAACCAGAGTATTTTTATGAAGCTTTTCCCGGGAGAGCATATCAATGGCACAGATGGCCATAATATGATCACCATCAACCTCTTCCCCTTTTTCGTCCGAGAAGATGACCCGGTCTCCGTCACCGTCAAGGGCAATTCCCAGATCAGCCCCCCTGTCTTGGACAGTCCTGCACATCGCCTGGGGATAAAGGGAACCAAAATTTAGATTGATATTCTCTCCATTGGGCTCAGTCCCCAGGGGGATCACTTCCGCCCCCAGTTCATTGAAAACGGCAGGGGCAACTCGATAGGTAGCGCCGTTGGCACAATCAACCACAATTTTTCGTCCTTCCAGACTCAATTCCTTTGGAAAAGTATTTTTTAAAAATACGATATACCTACCAACAGCATCATCGATTCGAAATGCCTTTCCGATCTCGCTCGCGGTAGGACGAAGTGAATCAATTGATTTAGAAAATACCAGTTCTTCAATTTTATCCTCCAACTCATCGGGAAGCTTGAACCCATTGCGGGAAAAAAATTTAATACCGTTATCCTGAAAGGGGTTGTGGGAAGCAGATATCACTACTCCCGCATCCGCCCGCATGCTGCTGGTAATGAAGGCAATCCCGGGGGTGGGCAGGGGACCCACCAACAAAACATCCACTCCCATGGAACAGATACCGGCGGCAAGGGAATTTTCCAGCATATAACCGGAAAGTCGGGTATCTTTTCCGATTACAATTTGATGCCTTCGGTCGCTGCTCTTAAAAACGTAAGCAGCCCCCCTTCCGATCTGCATGGCCATTTCTGTTGTCATGGGATCCACATTGGCAACTCCTCTTATTCCGTCAGTCCCGAATAGTTTCTGCATAAATTAATTCCTTTCAATTGTCGATATTCCTAACGATATCTACTATACGCGCCACTCTTGTTGCCGGCTTAACATCATGCACCCTTACGATATTGGCCCCGTTTATGATACTTAGAGCAACCGTGGCTGCGGTTCCCTCCTCACGATCCTCTACCCCTGAATTGAGCGCTTTCCCAATAAAGGATTTACGTGAAGTTCCGATCAAGAGTGGTCTATCAAGAACTTTCAATGCCCCCAAGTGCTTTATGATCCGAAAATTATCTTCAACCGACTTTCCAAAACCTATCCCCGGATCAACAATAATTTTTTTGGGATCTACGCCCTTCCCTTCCGCCAGTTTAACCCTTTCATTTAAGTATTGAATGATTTCCGGCATCAGGGCATCATATTGCAAGTCAAGCTGCATCGTCTCCGGGTTACCCCGCATATGCATTAAAATCAAGGGTGTCTCAAAATGAGCCGCAACCTCCGCCATATTCGGATCAAATTCCAGGGCACTGATGTCATTTATTAATTGAGCACCATTCTCAATTGCTTTCCTGGCAACTATCGATTTAGTAGTATCAATTGAAATGGGACAATTTATTTTTTTTGCTATTCTCTTAATCACCGGGATGACGTGGCCAATTTCCTCCGCCTCGGAAATCGACCTGGCCCCGGGGCGAGTAGACTCCCCTCCAACATCAATAATGTCCGCCCCCTCTTCCGCCATCCGCTCTGCCTGTTCAAAAGCCTTATCCTCCCCATAAAATAATCCCCCATCCGAGAAGGAATCGGGAGTAACATTTAAGATTCCCATTATTAAAGTTTTTTTTCTCATGTCCAAGTCAATACGGGGACACTTGATTATAAAACCATCGCCTTTTCGGTGGTTAAAAAGCACATCAGTCTTCTCTTTTATCTAAAAACCCTCCCCCTCACTCCCGTTAAAAGCAAAATTATCGATTTTAAAAAAACGTATCCATTCACAGACAGTTCACGGTTTGCAGTTAACTGTTGGTAAAAACTTAGGATCCAAGATGTAACTATGACCTGAATTGAGCGGTTGGCTAATAGCTATTAGCCAAAATGATCACAGGATGTTTTGCTGTTACAAACAGATCAACCGTTGGGTGTTATTTCAAGCTTACGTAATATCTCGATTTTTCAAAGCTAAACGCTTTTGAGCCGGCAGCTGATCGCTCAACTTAGGTATGGGTTCTTCTTTTGAAGATTTAGCGGCCTTCAACAATTTAAAAGAACTACGGACCCTGATTCCTGAATTGGAATCTATACCGAGCATATTTGCATTGCTATAAAATTCATTTTTTTAAACAAAACCGTGAACTGAAAACTGTGAACGGTTACAAAGAAACTAGGTGGCCTCTATAATTCTTCCTTTTTGCGTTCCCTTTTCTTCCGAGGAAGCAGTTGACTGTTCTTCCTTCTTTTTAATGTGGGAACCTAAATCGGGACCGGCACCTTTCGCCACCTTTCCCCCTATAGCTTCATCAATTTCCGAACTGTTCAAAATTTCTTTTTCCAACAATGCTTCCGCCAATTTGTGAAGGGAGTCGATATTGTCTTCCAAAAGTTTCTTCGCCTTTTTGTAATTATCCAAGACAATATTTCCAATTGCCCGGTCAATCTTTACTGACGTACTCTCACTGTAATCCTTATGCTGAGCAAATTCTCGTCCTAAAAAAATCTGCTCTTCTTTTTGTCCAAAAGTAAGAGGACCCAGTTCATCACTCATACCCCACTGGCAAATCATCTTTCTGGCCAGTTCGGTTGCCCTTTCTATGTCATTACCAGCTCCGGTGGTAAGCTGCTTGAGAACTATTTCTTCAGCTGCTCTTCCTCCCATGAGAACCGTTATGCTGTTTGTAAGATATTGCTTAGAATAGGTATGCCTCTCATCAATGGGGAGCTGCTGGGTTACCCCCAGGGCCATCCCTCGGGGAATAATGGTAACTTTATGGATCGGATCGGTTCCCGGTATCAGTTTGGCAACCATGGCATGACCAGCTTCATGGAAGGCGGTATTTCTTTTTTCTTCATCACTGATCACCATACTTCTCCGTTCAACCCCCATCAGCACTTTATCCTTTGCCTGTTCAAAATCGTCCATCTCAATCTTACTCTTATTCTGGCGCGCTGCCAGAAGAGCGGCCTCATTAACCAGATTGGCAATGTCAGCCCCGGAAAAACCAGGAGTCCCCCGGGCAATTGTGCTTAAATCAATATCATCCTCCAGGGGAGATTTTTTTGTATGAACTTTAAGAATATTTTCTCTTCCTTTGATATCCGGGATTGGAACTACTACCTGTCGATCGAATCTGCCCGGTCTCATCAGGGCAGGGTCCAAAACATCCGGACGGTTAGTAGCGGCTACCAGAATTACCCCTTCCTTGGATTCAAATCCGTCCATCTCCACCAATAGCTGATTGAGAGTCTGCTCCCTCTCGTCATGTCCCCCTCCCAACCCCGCACCCCGATGCCTTCCCACAGCGTCGATTTCATCGATAAAAATGATACAGGGAGCATTCTTTTTTCCCTGACTAAATAGATCCCTTACCCGGGATGCCCCCACTCCAACAAACATCTCCACAAAATCGGATCCACTGATATTAAAAAAAGGGACTCCCGCCTCTCCGGCGATGGCTCTTGCCAGGAGAGTCTTACCGGTTCCAGGTGGTCCTATCAAAATAACCCCCTTGGGAATTTTTCCCCCCAGCTTAGTAAATTTTTGGGGATCCTGAAGAAATTCAATGATTTCCTCAAGTTCTTCTTTGGCCTCATCTATGCCTGCCACATCATCAAAGGTAACTTTGCTCTGCTTGTCAGTCATCAACCTGGCCTTGCTCTTACCAAAAGACATTGCTTTTCCCCCGCCTGATTGCATCTGTCGCATAAAAAAAATCCAAACGGCGATGAGAAGAATCATGGGAAACCATGATATTAAAATATTCATGTACCATGGAACCTCGTCTCTTGGCTTTACTAAAATGCTGACATTTTTATTCCTCAGATTTTTAATCAATTCCGGATCCTGGGGGGCATAGGTTCTAAAATCCCTGTTATCCAGATATCTTCCTGAGATATCATTCCCCTGAATACTAACTTCCATAATTTCCCCGTCATCGAGAGAAGAGAGAAATTCACTGTAAAGAATCTTTTTTTGCAGAGTCCTCGGTTGATTAAAAAGATTAAAAAGTAATACCATAACCAGACTTATCGTCAGCCAAAGCATGAGGTTCTTATAAAAAGAGTTCAATCCACCCCCCTATCATTAAATCACTTTAGGATCATCATATCTCACAGGCACGAAACTGTGCAGCCGTAAAATTTTAATTACACCCATTAATATTATAAACTACCCTCAACCACCATCAATCGGAAATAGCGATAAAAATCCTTCCCTTAAAACACTCAAACCAGATATGTATTTTATCATAAACAGAAAAAATTATACAATTAAAATTAAAACGGATAAAGAGCTCAATTTTTGCTATAACACAATATAGCACAAATTGATCTGAAAAAGAGAGTTTTGCACAAAACCGTCTCCCCGGGCTTTAACATTCCTTGAAATAATGATGATGCATATAAATCTTATTCAGGCCCCATAAACTTGGAATTGACAAGTTTCCGTCTGTTTATATACAATCCATACATTTTTCGGGTAAACCATATAGACATTAAAAATTATTTGAAACATTACCGCCCATGGGGAATAACTTTGTATTTGCGATTACAATTGAGGGAAAGGAGATAGAATTGAAAAAAATAAATATCTTTTGCATGACGATACTACCTTTGATGATCTGTTCCGGAATGGTTTATTCGGTGATTACCATCTTTTTTCTTGAACTGGGGGCATCCAGAACCCAAATTGGGTTCATCTTTATGGCGGGGGCCATTGCCGGAGCTATATTTGCTCCCTTACTCGGTAAATTGTCGGATAAATACGGAAGGCTCCCGATTTTATTAGGATCCATGTTCCTCTTCGCCCTGGTATTCTTTCTCTATGCCATGGCAAAAAATTATCTTCACATCTACCCGATACAAATACTGGAGGGAACTGCATGGACCGGCTTTAATGCTGCTTCCACCGCCCTCATTTCGGATATGGCTCCTTCCGGTAAGAGAGGATGGGCCATGGGAATGTATAATCGGGCCTGGAATATGGGATGGATAATAGGACCTGCCATGGGAGGATTTCTCTCCGATCATGTCGGATTTAAGAATACTTTTTTTGTCTGCTCCCTGCTGGTTATTACCGGAATGATCATGACCCTTTTCTTAATTAGTGAACCGAAAAAAATTGATCAGTAAATCATATTATTTAAGCTCCGATCTTTCGGAGACATACAAAAACATGTAACTACTCGGGATATCAGATACAAAATTCAGAGTTACAATTGGGTCTGCCCTCAGCTTATGATAATAGGTGTTCGTATATTTATTCAAAATTTCAAAAGAAGAATAAATTGCAATACTGCATAAACCAGCAGAGCCCCCAATAAATATTTCCACATATGATAAATTATTTTCCCTGTTTTTTTTACCATTCTTTCCCGTTTTTGCCTTTTTTCGGCTTTTTTACGGTAGCCTTTTCTCCCTTCTTCAGTCCCTGCTTTAGCCTGCTTAGCTACCCTTTCCAGATCAAGGCAAAAAAGTTTTTTATCAACGGCTCCTTCTTTTTCAACCCTCTCAATCAGGGAGTCATCATCTAAAATATTTATAATAAAATCGGTTAAAATATCTTCCCGTTCCGAAATGACGGCTTGAAATAAAATCCCCAAACCGGTCGGACTATCTACGATATTATCAGGAATAGTTCTGACCACCTTACCGGTAATCCTTAATACCGCCTTTGATTCCATGCCCGGCAATACAAATTGAAGGTATATCTTATCCTCAACCCTGAATTTATCAATTGTATTGATGAAAATCCCGCTGTTGCTGATATCTTTTATCCTTCCAACAAGCCAGCGATGTTGGTCAAAAGAGTAGTTAACATCAGTATTTGTTTTCACTCGGATCACTGCTCTTTTGTCTGTATCTAAATTCATACCTTTCTTTCCATTAACTATATTCAAACAAAACTAACCGCAACAGAGCACCTTGCGCACCTCATATATTCCAAATAATTGCCTCATTTATCATTCCTTGGCAATAGACGTACCAACTTAGGCAAAAAGAAAATTTTAAACGAAAACAATCATAAAACAATGAAAATTTAGACCGGCAGAAGGTAATTCCCAAGTAATCAGTAACGATCATTACTGGAAAAACTATTATATCGTCAATATTTTGACAAGATACTGTCGAAAATATGACGATTAGTTTTCAACCCTGCGGATCTTTGGGATAGTCTTGCAAAAAACAATCAAGACCAAGACTGGTTGATGATTTATCCTTGCACCATGAAAGCTCCAATTTGCAATCTCATTTACGATATGATAATCTTAGCTTCATCCGTCCCCCCCTTCCCCAAAAAAAGGAATCTCATGATGATGACAGCGCTTAAGTGTCTGATAGCAGATAATTTTGGTTAGTCTTCAAGGTGCATTTATGGACGCATGCTTGCCTGCATGCAACCTTAATGGATCCATCAATTATCTCAAAAAATATGAAAACGCAAAAACAGCCAACCATAAACCGGCAACTAGTATAAGTTTAATTTAACGGGAATTACTTGGAAATTAAAGTCAAAATAAATGAATTTTTTACCAGTATTCAGGGAGAATCGACTTACAGCGGGCTTCTCTGCACATTCATCAGATTTACCGGTTGTAATCTTCGCTGCTCTTACTGTGATACCCGGTATGCTTATCAGAGAGGCCGCCGTTACTCCATCGACCAGCTTATAGACAAGGTAAAAACAGCAAATGTCCGCCTGGTGGAAATAACCGGGGGAGAGCCTCTTTTGCAAAAAGGGGTCTATCCACTTTCCGAATCACTTATTAATGAGGGATATGACGTCTTGATGGAAACCAACGGAAGCATATCCGTCAAGAAACTGGATCAAAGGGTGATAAAAATTGTAGACCTTAAATGCCCCGGGAGCGGGATGTCGGAAAAGATGGAGTTTAAAAACCTATTCCTGCTGGAAAATAAGGATCAGGTAAAGTTCGTCATCGGGGACGAGACAGATTACCGATGGACCAAAGAAGTAATTGAACGATATTCGTTAATAAACAAGGTTCAGGTATTGTTATCCCCGGTTACCGGAAAGGTGGAGCCAAAAGATCTGGTTGGGTGGATACTGGAAGACAAATTACCGGTCAGGTTTCAACTGCCGATCCATAAATACGTCTGGGGCACTGAAGTAACGGGGAAATAGGATGATAAGAGAACCGGCGGTCTTATTGGTCAGCGGTGGGATGGACAGTTGCGTCACGGCGGCCGTTGCCGATCAAAACTACGAGACAGCCTTTCTCCACGTGCAATACGGTCAAAGGACAGGGGAAAGAGAACTGAAAGCCTTTAACCGCATCGCTGATTACTATCATGCAAAAAAAAGGATGACCGCAGACATCTCTTATCTGAAAAAAATCGGGGGTTCCTCTCTTATTGATGAAACCCTGAAAATCCCGCCGGCAAACTTAAAGAGCAGTGCAATTCCCGGTACGTATGTCCCCTTCCGCAACACTCATCTCCTCTCCATCGCTGTCTCCTGGGCAGAGGTAATTGGTGCCGGTAAAATTTTTATCGGGGCAGTGGAAGAAGACAGCTCCGGTTACCCCGACTGCCGGGAGTCATACTTCAACTCTTTTAACGCATTGATTCAGGAAGGGACCAAACCGGAAACCATCATTGAGGTAATAACCCCCCTGATCAAAATGAAAAAAAGCGATATCGTCAAAAAGGGTATTCAATTAAATGCCCCTCTCTCCCTTACCTGGTCGTGCTATCAAGAAAGTGAACTTGCCTGCGGGATATGCGAAAGTTGTGTTTTAAGATTAAACGGTTTTCGTGAAGCAGGGGTT
>DAOWNY010000232.1 GCA_030642325.1 Deltaproteobacteria bacterium | reverse complement strand
GCCCCCAATGTTCCTTATGGGGCACCGGAAGATTATTATTTCCATCCGGAGATGGGGCCGCCCCCTTACTATTATCCCGGTGGATTTGAGGAACAAGCGCCTTATCCGCCACCGGGAGGATTTGGATCTTATGGGGCGCCACCCCCCGGTCCCCCCTTAACTCCGAAGCAGGAAGTAGAATTTTTAGCTGGTCAGGCCCGGATGTTAAAGGAACAACTGGACCAAATTGATGCACGGATCGGGGAACTGGAAGAGGAGGAAGGATAAAAGCGAAAAGACAGAAATGCCTTTTAGTTTTTTAAGCGTATATTTTTTGAATAATTAAGGAGGTGAATGAGGTGAAAATTTGCGTAACTGCTGCAGAGTCCGGGCTGGATGCCCAGGTGGATTCACGTTTTGGTCGATGCCGGTTTTTTACCATTGTGGACCCGGATACCCTGCTGTTTGAGTCAATAGAAAATGCCGGTATTGCCGCATCCGGGGGCGCCGGAATTCAAGCGGCCCAGTTTATTGCCAATAAAGGAGTGGAAACCGTTTGCACCGGAAACGTGGGTCCCAATGCTTCCATGACATTAGAAGCCGCAGGGATAAAAGTTATTGTCGGGGTCAGCGGTACGGTTAGAGAAGTGGTAGAAGCATACAAGGGTGGGAAGTTGCAACCGCCCGCTTCCGGTCCTTCGGTGCCCTCCCACTTCGGCACGGTTCCGGGCGGAACGGGAGCATCGGTCAAAACGGAAGAAATTCCGAAAAAGGCATCCATTCCTTCCGGGGATAACGAACTAAATGCACTAAAAGAGCAGTCCGAAGCGATCAGGTCCCAACTGAATCAAATTATCCAGAAAATAGATAAGCTGGGAAAAAGAGAAAATCCCCCTTCAAAAAACGGACCCACCGGGATTTCTCAAATAAAAAAGACCTTAGAAAAGAAGTAGCTGTTTTACGGATTAAACAACTACTTAAAAAGAAAAGATATCAGGGATAGTCTCATAATAAACTATTTTAAAAATAAATCAGACAGGAGGTAATTAATATGCCAAGAGGAGATGGAACCGGTCCTGTGGGTGGAAGTGGTCCTGGAACCGGAAGAGGTATGGGCAGAGGAGGAGGCGGCCGTGGACGAATGGGCGGCACAAAACCAGGGGCCGGACCTGCCGGACAATGTGTTTGTCCTGGTTGTGGAGCCACAACTCCCCATCAGGTAGGTGTCCCTTGTTACCAGGTAAGTTGTCCCAAATGCGGAGCCAATATGGTGCGGCAATAAATACTTCATTTAGAGAATCAGGAGCAAATAGATAATGATCATTGCGATTGCCAGCGGGAAAGGGGGAACGGGAAAGACAACCATCGCGGTTAATTTGGCCATTGCCCTAGAGGGGGTCCAATATTTGGACTGTGACGTGGAAGAACCCAATGGGCATCTTTTTTTAAATCCCCGGTTAACCGATATTATTTCCGTGGGAATTCCCGTTCCAAGGGTTGATGATTCCAAATGCACTTACTGTGGAAAATGTGCTGAGGTATGCGAGTTTAATGCCATAGTGGTGATTAAGGAAAAGGTGCTCATCTTCCCGGAGCTTTGCCACGGGTGTGGTGCATGTTCTTACATTTGCCCGGAGGATGCCATCGAAGAAGTGGAAAGAGAGGTTGGGGTAGTAAAAAAGGGGGAGGCCGATGGTATCGAAGTTATTTACGGTCTATTGAATGTTGGGGAACCCATGGCACCCCCTTTGATCAAAAAAGTGAAACAATTTGCCGATCATCAAAAAATTGCAATACTGGATTCTTCTCCGGGAACTTCTTGTCCCGTAGTAGTGGCGGTGAGAGACAGTGATTTCTGTCTGCTGGTTACTGAACCTACCCCCTTTGGCTTGCACGATTTAACCCTTGCAGTGGAAGTGATGAGAAAGTTGAAGATACCTTTGGGGGTTGTGATCAATCGATCGGATGTGGGTGATAAAAAAGTTTGGGGATACTGTAAAAAAGAGAACATACCCATTCTTATGGAGATTCCTCACGATAGGAAAATAGCCGAGAGCTATTCAAAGGGGATACCCTTGCTGAAAGATATTCCGGAGTATCGGAATGCATTTAAAAAACTCTACCAGGATATCAAACAAGAGATTAAGAAATGAAACAGCTAACCGTAATAAGTGGTAAGGGGGGAACAGGGAAAACTACGGTAACCGCATCTTTTGCCGCCTTGGCAAAAAATGCGGTTCTGGTTGATGGTGACGTGGATGCCGCTGACCTCCATTTGATTTTACAGCCTTCCATAACAGAAGAAAGTGATTTTTACGGGGGGCGGGTTCCCCGGCTCGATCGGGAGAAATGTAACGAGTGTGGTTTATGCGTTGATTATTGCCGGTTTGATGCAATTCACGATTATACCATTGACCTTATTTCCTGCGAGGGCTGCGGGCTGTGTGTAACGGTCTGTCCCGAGAATGCGATCAAAATGGAAGAGAACCTGTCAGGCAAGTGGTTTATTTCTCAGACCCGTTTTGGTCCCATGGTTCATGCCCGTTTAGGGATTGCGGAGGAAAATTCGGGTAAACTGGTGTCTTTAGTAAGACAGCAGGCCCGTTTGATTGCACAAAAAGATGACAAAGAGATAATTATCATCGACGGGCCTCCGGGAATCGGCTGCCCGGTTATTGCAGCAATTTCCGGCGTTGATTTGGTAATGGCGGTTACCGAACCCACCATTTCCGGGATCCATGATTTAGAAAGAGTCCTGGGGGTAGTCCGCCATTTTGACATTCCCGCCATGGTTTTAATTAATAAATGTGATATAAACTTGGAACTTAGCCGGAAGATTAAGGATTACTGCCAAAAAAATGAGGTGGAAGTAATCGGCGAAATTCTTTACGATCCTACGGTTACCGATGCAATGGTAAACGGAAAAACAGTGGTGGAATACGATTCCAAATCTACTGCCGAGGGATTAAGGATGTCATGGGATAAGGTGGAGAATTTCCTTAAAAAAAGCTGAATTTATGACTGATACGGAAAGTGAGATAATTGAGAAGCTGCTTGGGGCCGGCAACAGCCACCGGCTACCCGGTATTTGAAATTTAGAGATAATCAAACAAACTGGTGAGGCTTTTTTTTATTTGGTTTTGGTCTGTTTTTGACAGGTGACCTGTTTTTCTGAGGATAAGTCTATTATCTAAAGTAAATATTTTCATCCTTACTACAGATGGGGCTGTTAATCCGGACTGTTTTCTGTTTTTGATGGAAACATCTAATGGCCATGAATCATTTTTCCGACTTGTTATCATTGCCGGAACTGATTGCTCAATTTTTGATCCAAAATCAGTTTTTTTTATTTCTCCCTCGGAAAATTATTTTAATTGGTGTTCCGCTGAGACCGAAACGGTGTCTCAACTTATTTGCCAGGTATCTTCGGTAGGAAGGCGGGATCTCCTTGGGATAATTTGCAAAGACCATAAAGGT
>DAOWNY010000053.1 GCA_030642325.1 Deltaproteobacteria bacterium | reverse complement strand
TTCGCATGAATGCTCACTGCACCTGCATCGTATGCGATCCTAACTTCTTCCGGGTCGGAAAATATCTTGCCTTCTCCCTTTACGAATTCTCTTTCCTGGGTCAAATAGTACAATCCGAGAACAATATCTTGAGTAGGAACTATTATCGGCTTACCGTTAGCAGGCGATATAATGTTGTTGGTAGACATCATCAGCACCCTGGCCTCAACCTGAGCCTCAACCGAAAGAGGGATGTGTACCGCCATCTGATCTCCGTCAAAATCTGCATTAAAAGCAGTGCATACCAAAGGATGGAGCTGAATTGCATTCCCTTCGATTAATATCGGTTCAAAAGCTTGAATGCCAAGCCTATGCAGAGTTGGCGCACGGTTCAGGAGTATAGGATATTCTCTAACAACATCATCTAAAATATCCCATACCTCAGGGGTCTCTTTCTCGACAAGCTTTTTTGCTCCCTTAATGGTTGTTGCATACCCTTTTTCTTCAAGTTTGTTATAAATAAAAGGCTTAAAAAGCTCCAAAGCCATTCTTTTCGGGAGTCCGCATTGATGCAGCCTGAGATCGGGTCCTACCACAATAACCGTTCTTCCCGAATAGTCTACCCTCTTTCCCAGCAAATTCTGCCTAAACCGACCTTGCTTGCCTTTCAGCATATCGCTTAAGGATCTAAGCGGTCTCTTATTGGGACCTGTAACAGCCCTGCCTCTTCTTCCGTTATCCAGCAAAACATCCACCGCCTCCTGCAGCATCCTTTTTTCGTTTCTCAGGATTATTTCAGGTGCGTTTAATTCCTGGAGTCTCTTTAAACGATTATTTCTGTTGATTACCCGGCGATAAAGATCGTTTAGGTCTGAAGTGGCAAAACGCCCTCCGTCAAGGGGGACTAAGGGACGTAAATCAGGTGAAATTACCGGAATAACTTTCAAGATCATCCAGGCAGGGTTTTGCCATTGTTTCAAAGAATTGAATGCTTGCGCTCCAATCGCGCCCGGCTTTATTAATTTCTCAATAATTGCATTTATCTTTTCAATTAAAACCTTTCGATCGAGAAGTAGAGTAACACTTTCCCATTCTTCCTTGAGATCCTCGACCTTCTTAAGGGTATCCACGATCAATGCCCTGGTCACATCATTGGAGACAGAATCAAGCTGTTTATTCAAAAAGAGGGCTAAGTTGTCAATCTCGGTCCCCTTAAACGCTTCCACTATTTTCAGTCTCTTTGTTAACTTTTTTCTCTTTACCTCCGAAGTAGCATTCTTCATTTCCGAACGCAACCCCATCGACAATTCGTAGATATCTACTTTATCAAGCAGGTCCTTAATCGCCTCGGCACCCATCTTGACTACGAATTTATCACTCCCGTATTCTTCGTTGATGTCTTGAATTTTATCTTCGTGGATAAGCGTTCCCTGCCCAAGATTGGTATCTTTCGCATCTGTAACGATATATGATTCAAAATATAAAACCCGTTCTACTTCCTTTAAAGTCAAATCCAATAAAACACCGATCCTGCTGGGAAGAGTTTTTAAAAACCATATATGTGCAACAGGAGTTGCCAGCACTATATGTCCCAGTCTCTCCCGCCGGACTTTAGAATGAATAACCTCCACCCCGCATTTTTCGCACCTGACTCCCCGATGTTTCATTCTTTTGTACTTACCACAATTACATTCATAATCCTTGGTAGGTCCAAAAATCTTAGCGCAAAAAAGACCATCCCTTTCGGTCTTAAACGTTCTGTAATTGATCGTTTCGGGTTTTTTAATTTCCCCATGAGACCAGGACAGAATCTTTTCAGGTGAAGCCAGTGAAATCTTTATAGCTTCAAAATTTACCGGATTTTTTGGTTTTTCAAAAAAAGTATAAAGGTCTTCCAAGATTATTCTCCGTCCCTATTTTATGCTCGATCAACCTCAAATAACTCTATATCCAAAGCCAAACCTTTCAGCTCTTTTACCAGTACATTAAAAGATTCAGGCAACCCGGGTTCGAGATAATTTTTACCCTTAACTATTGATTCATACATCCTTGTTCGTCCGGTGACATCATCAGATTTTACTGTTAAAAATTCCTGTAATGCATGGGAAGCACCATAAGCCTCCATCGCCCAAACTTCCATTTCACCTAATCTTTGTCCGCCGAATTGGGCTTTCCCGCCCAGAGGTTGTTGGGTTACCAATGAATAGGGTCCAATAGACCGTGCATGAATCTTGTCACCAACCAGATGGTGCAGCTTCATCATATATATTATGCCCACCGTCACATCCTGATCAAAAGCTACTCCCGTTCTTCCATCAAAAAGAGTGGTCTGTCCGCTGGGAGAAAGATCGGCAGACCTTAAAGTATCTCTTATCTCCTCTTCGGTGGCACCATCAAAAACCGGAGTTTCCACATAAAGCCCGTCTTGAATAGCTTCAGCAAACTTAATTATTTCGTCATCATCTTTAGCGTCAATCAATTGATCAATTTCCGGGGAAGAATATATTTTTTTTATTGTATCCCTTATAACCTCAAAGCTGTATTTTTTTTCAACCAGCTCTCTTACCTTCGCCCCCAGCCCCTTTGCCGCCCAACCCAAATGGGTCTCTAAAATCTGTCCCACATTCATTCGAGAAGGAACCCCCAAGGGATTTAATACAATATCCACCGGGGTCCCATCCTGGAAATACGGCATATCTTCTTCCGGCAAAATCCTGGACACTACACCCTTGTTTCCATGCCGTCCCGCCATTTTATCTCCCACGGAAAGCTTTCTTTTGATGGCTATGTAAACCTTTACCATCCTTATAACCCCGGGCGGCAACTCATCGCCTCTATTTAAAAGCTCAACCTGCTGCTCATATAATTCTTCCACCAACTGAAGCTCTTGGTCCAAACTATTAAGTATCTTCGAAATTTTAAGTTCTGCTTCCTGTCCATCCTTAAGGAAAATATCCCCGTATCTTTTTAAAGGAATTTCATGAAGAATTTCTCGGGTAATTTTCTCATTTTCATGCAAAAGAACGCTGTTCCCATATGATCCGGTAAAATCGGAGGAGGAAATCATCCCGATTAAAATACTGCTTATCTTCTCATCGGCACTTTTTTTAGTAATCCTAATTACGTCTTCTCTGTCATTTGAGATTCTATTTAACCTGCTTTTCTCAATTGTTTTTGCTCTTTCATCTCTATCAACACCCTTCCGGGAAAATATTTCAGCTCTGATAACTACACCCTCAACGCCGGGAGGAACCCTAAGAGAAGTATCTTTAACATCCACTGCTTTTTCTCCGAAAATTGCTCTTAGCAGTTTTTCCTCCGGAGTTAGCTGAGTTTCCCCCTTGGGAGTAATCTTTCCAACCAGTATATCCCCCGGTTTTACTTCGGTACCAAGCCGGATGATCCCGCTTTCATCCAGATTGCTCAGCGATTCCTCCCCTATATTGGGAATATCCATGGTGATATCTTCTTTACCCAGTTTAGTATCCCGGGCCGTGACCTCAAACTCTTCGATGTGAATTGAGGTAAAGCTATCGTCTTTTACTACCCTCTCGCTAATTAATATGGAATCTTCAAAATTATAACCACCCCATGGCATGAAAGCCACCACTATATTTCTTCCCAGAGCAAGATCTCCCAAGCTTGTAGCTGCCCCGTCCGCTATTACCTGCCCTTTTTTTACTTTCTCACCTTCGAAAACTATAGGTCTTTGATTAATACATGTACTCTGGTTTGATTTCTGGAATTTGATAAGGCTATATATATCAACCCCGGTATCGTCTTTCCCGGCCGTCTTGTCGGATCTAATAAGAACTCTTTCGGAATCCACCCTATCTACATAACCTTCTCTTTTTGCGAGAATGGTAGCACCGCTATCTCTGGCAACGATTCCTTCCATTCCGGTCCCCACCAGAGGGGCATCGGTGAAAAGCAAGGGAACAGCCTGCCTCTGCATATTGGACCCCATTAAAGCCCGATTGGCATCATCATTTTCAAGAAAAGGAATCAAAGAAGTAGCAACGCTTACCAGCTGACTAGGTGAGACATCCATAAGATCTACATCAGCTGGTCCAACCATGCTGAATTCTCCACCCTTTTGACGGACCAGCACCATCTTCTGAGTTAATTCTCCCCCTTCATCAACCGGCGTGTTTGCCTGAGCAATGATATGGTCCGCATCTTCCAGGGCAGAAATATATTTAATACTATAAGATATTTTCCCATTTTTAACTTCGCGGTAAGGAGTCTCAATAAAACCAAAATCATTAATGGCACCATACGTACTTAAAGAAACAATCAATCCGATGTTGGGGCCCTCAGGAGTTTCAATGGGACAAATTCGTCCATAGTGAGTAGGGTGAACATCCCTCACTTCAAACCCCGCCCTCTCCCTGGTAAGCCCTCCCGGGCCGAGAGCGCTTAATCTACGTTTATGCGTAATTTCGGACAGCGGGTTTGTCTGATCCATAAATTGAGAAAGTTGACTGCTCCCAAAAAATTCTTTAACCACCGATGAAACCGGTTTGGGATTAATGAGATCATGGGGCATTAAAGTTTCAACTTCCTGCATACTCATTCTTTCCTTAACCACTCTCTCCATACGCACTAACCCGATACGGTACTGTTCTTCTAAAAGTTCTCCAACCGTCCGGACTCTCCGGTTCCCCAAATGGTCAATATCATCTACTTCTCTTCCTCCACGCCCCTCTTTCAAATCAACAAGATACTTGACTGTCGCTAAAATATCCTCCCTTCGCAATACCTTTAGATCCATTGGGGCATCTTGCTCGTTTACACTCAATTTTTGATTAATTTTCCATCTTCCCACCTCGGAAAGATTGTAAAAATCTTCACTAAAGAAGAGGTTATGAAAAAAAGAAGAGACGATATCTATTGTTGGGGGGTTGGTGGGTCTTAGTTTCTTGTAAATCTCAATTTGGGCATTAAAAACAAAATTGGGTGTTGCATCCTCCGGATGTTCTTTGCGATAGTCATCGACTAACTTACTGGGAGCCTCATCAATTTTATCATTGAACAGGGTCATTTGTAATGGTGAGATACCTGCTTTTTTCTCTTCCATAAGAACCGGGAACTCCGTTACCTCTTCTTGCTTGATTTTCTCTAAAACTTCCGGAGTGATTTCTTCATTACACCTGACAACAATCTCACCGCTCCCGAGGGATATTACATCCTGCGCGCTTACTTTTCCTTCAACATATTCAATTTCCAGGGGAATCATCTCAATCTTTGCTTCCTCAATCCTTTTGATGATCCCTTTAGTAATCTTACGGTTCTTCTTGACAATTACTTCGTCTGTTTCCGGATCAATTATATCATGAGTGGATTTGGTTCCCAGTAATAAATCCGGATCAATCAGTTTTTGTAATTTTCCTTTTCTGCTGACAATCCTCTCGATGGTATAAAAATATTTTAACAACTCTTCGGGAGAATATCCCAATGCTTTGAGAATAACCGTGACAAGCAATTTTCGCCGTTTATCGATTCGGGCATAAACAAACCCCTTAAGATCAAACTCCAAATCAATCCAACTTCCACGCAGAGGAATAATCCTCGCTGAATATTTCCCGCTGTCTTCATCAAAATATACACCCGGGGATCTATGAAGCTGACTAACCACTACCCGCTCCGTGCCGTTAATGATGAATGTTCCATTCTCGGTCATAAGCGGAATTTCACCAAAATACACCTCTTGTTCCTTTACGTCTCTAATGGTCTGAATACCCATTTCACTATTGATATCCCACACTACCAACCGAACAGTAATTTTCAGTGGTGCGGCGTAAGTTAATCCCCTGAGCAGACAGGCCGCTATATCATATTTCTCTTTTCCTATGTAATATTTTATAAACTCCAAGGAAAATCTCTTGGCAAAATCCCTGATTGGAAAGGCAGATTTAAAGTTAGCCTGGAGGCCGGTATCCCGCCGTTCTTCCGGATTGATATCCTTCTGTAAAAATTTTCTATATGACTGCCGCTGGATATCAATCAGATTTGGGATATCACAAATCTTTTCAATTTTAGAAAAATTTCTTTTTATCCGGATATTTTGCTCCGGCGAATTTCCCATCCCCACTTCATTACTCCCTGCAAGCAAGCCTGATATGTATTTTTACTCAACCGGTTTACCAACCTGAACCTAACTCCAAACTGCAACCGATGAATCTACTGTTATTTTATAATTACACTCATTGCGAATCAAATATATTGACGGTCATACAACAATCCAGTGTCGTTACAACCAATAAATACTACTTAATCTCAACAATGGCTCCTACTTCTTCCAGTTGTTTTTTAACTTCCTCGCTCTCCTCCTTCGAAATTCCCTCTTTTATGGCTTTCGGGGCACCCTCAACCAAGTCCTTGGCTTCCTTGAGGCCTAACCCGGTTATAGCCCTTGCTACCTTAATCACCTGGATCTTTTTATCGCCAATGGCCGATAAAATAACGTCAAATTCGGTTTTTTCTTCTTTAGCCTCTGCTTCTCCGCCTGCGGCAGGTGCAGCTATCGCAACCGGTGCACTCGCAGTAACCCCGAATTTATCCTCCAGCTCTTTTACGAATTCGGACAGCTCTAAAACCGTCATATTCTCTATGAATTTTATGACTCCTTCCTTACCTATCTCTTCCATTTAAAGCCTCCTAAAATTATTTATCATCCTTTTCAAGTCTAATCGCCTCCAAAACCTGAAGGAACTTTCTCTGCACACCGGATAGCACTCCAACAAGCCCCGAAAGAGGAAAACTAAACGCACCAATCAATTTACCCAGCAGAATTTCTTGGCCGGGAAGACCAGCTAACAAAACAATCTGGGTGGGGTCAATAACCTTAGCATTCAACAGCCCTGCTTTAATCTTAAGCGCAGGATATTTTTTGCTGAAATCGGTTAAGATCTTGGCAGGAGAAATCGAATCATCCAAACTGTATGCAAGAGCATTTGGGCCAACAAAAAAATTACCCATTAATTCAAGATCGGTTCCCTTGGCTGCAAGTGTTAATAGGGTATTTTTTACTACCTGATACTCCACCGAACACTCTCGGAGTTTCCGTCGCAACTGGTTAATCTCATCAACATTCAAGCCGGTAAAATCGGTTATAATGATCATTTTACACTGGGAAAACTTATCTTGTATCCGTGAAATTATTTCCTCTTTTTCCCTTCGTCTCATAAGAATATCACTGCCCCTGTTCTTTATTTTGTTAAATGCCTAATCTGATTTACATCAATACTTATCCCCGGACCCATGGTTGTGGAAATGGAAAGGCTCCGCAAGTATGTCCCTTTGCTGCTTGCCGGCTTCAACTTAATAACGGTTTCAAGCAATGCAATGAGATTGTCAAAGAGTTTATCAACCCCGAAAGAGGCCTTTCCCGCCGGAATATGAACAATCCCTGCCTTCTCCACCCTAAAATCAACCTTTCCCGCCTTTGTCTCCTTGACGGCTCTGGCGACATCGAATGTTACAGTTCCCGATTTTGGGTTGGGCATCATCCCCCGTGGTCCTAGAATTTTACCCAGTTTTGCCACCATACCCATAAGATCAGGGGTGGAAATTGCCTTATCAAACTCCAACCATCCTTTGGCTATCTTATCAATGAATTCTTCCACACCAACAAAATCCGCCCCTGCCTCTAACGCCTCCTTCTCCTTTTCACCTTTGGCAAAAACAAGCACCCTTACCTCTTTGCCAATCCCGTGTGGAAAAAGAACCGCACCTCTTACCATCTGGTCCGCATGTCGGGGGTCAACCCCCAGGCGAATTGCTACATCCACAGTTTCATCAAATTTAGTATAATTTAATTCCGTAACTAATTTTAATCCGTCTTTCAATTCATATTTAGCTAATGAATCAACCTTATTCCTGCTCTCAGTATATTTTTTACCTCGTTTGGGCATTGACCCTCTCCCTGAAGTAGTCTCTCAGACCTCTACTTTACTTCTATTCCCATGCTTCGTGCCGTGCCTTTTATAATCTTAACGGATCCTTCCAGATCAATCGCGTTAAGATCTTCCATCTTTACCTGAGCTATTTCCCTTATCTGCTCTTCAGTCACTACACCTACCTTCACCCTTAACGGATCCCCCGCTCCCTTAATAATCTTGGCAGCTTTTTTTAATAGATCTGAAGCCGGGGGAGTCTTGGTAATAAAGGTAAACGATCCATCAGAGTATACGGTAATGACTACCGGAACAATAGCCCCTTCTTTTCCTTGTGTTTGGGCATTAAAGGCCTTACAAAACTCCATTATGTTAACACCGTACTGGCCTAATGCCGGTCCCACCGGCGGAGAAGGATTAGCCTGCCCAGCCGGAACCTGCAGTTTAATCATCCCCGCAACTTGTTTGGCCATCTTCACTCTCCCTACCGACTCAATTTTTATCAACCTGAATAAAATCCAACTCAACCGGGGTTGGCCTTCCAAATATACTCACCAATACCCTGAGTTTTCCTTTATCAGCCTTAACCTCATCAACCACACCGCTAAAATTAATAAACGGGCCGTCTACCACTCTTACACTTTCACCCTTTTCAAAAGAATACTTTGGCTTAGGTCTATGTTCGTCTTCCTCCATTTGACCCAGTATCTTTGCAACCTCCTCATCAGAGATGACTGTTGCTTTGTTTTTTCCTCCAATAAATCCGGTTACCTTGGGAGTATTATTGACGATATTCCACGTCTCATTATTTAAATCCATCTTCACCAAAATATAACCAGGAAAATATTTTCGCAATGAGGTCTTTTTTTCTCCTCGAACGAGTTCTACAACGTTTTCAGATGGAACCAAGACCTCTGAAAAAAACTCCTCTTTCGCCAAAGACTTTACCCGTTCATCAAGAGCTGTCTTTACTTTGTTTTCATATCCGGAATATGTATGCACTACGTACCATTTATGCGCCATTGAGGCCCACCTTAAATACCAAAAAGCTTTGTAATACCTAACTCAAAATCATCTTCACCAAATTAGAAAGCCCCAGATCAACCAGTCCCAGGAACAAAGCAATGAACAATACTAAAATCAGGACTACCGAGGTGGACCCCATTGTCTGCTTTTTTGACGGCCAGGTGACTTTTGTCAGCTCAACTTTCACCTCGCGCAAAAATTGTTTTATTTTCTCCCACATTATATCTCTCTAATGTTATGGAAATCCAATTAAAATGAATGGGTTTCGAGGAAAGCCATACAATGGTCTCAAATCAATGCGACCCTGAACTTTTCATGTATATTGTCAAATTTGGCTCCCTTCCGGCAAATCTTTAAATCCATCCTTGCCCGACAAAAAACCTCCAGGCAACGTAACGATTATTTGTTTGCCTAAAACTGCCGCCACCTGAATGATTATTCATTTTTGGCAGGCCAGGAGGGATTCGAACCCCCATCCCCCGGATTTGGAGTCCGGTGCTCTAGCCGTTAGAGCTACTGGCCTCTTTTCAATTTCTGCTTTCTTTACAGTCTTCTCTTAAGTTTATCTCTTAGCTATTTTGACTCTTTATGCAGAGTGTATTTCATACAAAACCGACAATATTTCCTAAAAGCAAACTTATCCGGGGTATTACGCTTATTTTTGGTGGTTGTATAATTTCTCCTTTTGCATTCGCTACAAGCAAGCGTAACAATTTCTCTCATAAATCATACTCCATCGTCTATTTTTGCCTTGTACCAACCCCACTCACTCAATCACTTCACTGACCACGCCGGCGCCCACTGTTCTTCCACCCTCCCGGATGGCAAAACGAGACTCCTTTTCTATGGCTATGGGGGTAATCAATTCCACCGTCATGGCAACATTGTC
>DAOWNY010000328.1 GCA_030642325.1 Deltaproteobacteria bacterium | reverse complement strand
TTAAAGTCCCCCTTTTTATACTGATTTTTTTGTCACTTGAAAAATGATGATTAATCGGAGCCTTTTTTAAGCGGGTGGGTGGCATGGACAAACTTGTTTGTCCGTGATGAATGTTATCCCCGGTTCCTGCCCCGCGAACGGTTACAATTATTCGCTGTAAGTAGCCGACTTCTGGATTTTGAGTTACCAAAAAATATCATCGATGATCAGCGCAGGTTTGTGTCTGAATTAAGTTATGTCTCAGGTTTAAATTATGAGAACCAAGGCAATAAAATTTTGCTTCAGGTATTTATTTCACCCACTATTGGTGGTCATTATGTTCATCTCCGGGGGTTCTCTTTTTGCCGGGGAGAAATTTCCTCCGCCGGTATGCATGTATGTCATTACCGAAGATGCTGAAGAGATAAAGTTTTCCTATCCCTCCCGCCTTTTTTTTGATCCGGTTAAAGAAGAAACTTACCTGATTGAATCCGGCCACAGTCGGATTCTTATTTATACCTCCGATTTCTTTCCTGTTTTTACCCTGGATAAAACCAGAGGAGTTCTGAATCCCATCTGCCTGGCAGTGGATCCCAAGGGATATCTTTTTCTGGGGCAGTCGAAAGGCGACAGTCATTTGCAGGCCAGGATATCGGTCTTTAACCCCTGTCTCCGCTTAAAAAGGAATATCTTTTTTACCGGATTTGAGGGGGCGGAGGAGTTTGTTCCCAATAACCTGGCCCTGGATAAAGCAGGCAGGATCTACGTGGCGGGAATAAGCCATATCGGTATCGTGATTTTTGACCGGGAGGGAAACTACCTCTCCTCTATCAAACCGGAAGATGAGTTTGCGGGTAAAAAAAAGCAGGTAACCATCTGTGATGTGGAGATCGGCCGGAACGGAAAGATTTATCTTTTAAGCGAAGAGCGGGGAAGAATATACATTTACAATCAAAACAAGGAATTGATCATAAAATTCGGAGAAAAGGGAGGCAGTTCGGGCAAACTGAGCCGTCCTCGCGGTCTGGCGCTTGACGCAAGGAAGAACCGGGTCTATGTCATCGACTACATGAGGCATGCCGCCAACGTGTATAACGCTGAAACCGGGGAGTATATTTTTGAGTTCGGGGGCAAGGGATGGGGCAAGGGATGGTTCCAGTTTCCCATGGATATTTGTACTAATGCGGCGGGAAACGTAATCGTAGCCGATACATTCAATCAACGGGTGCAGGTTCTGGAGGTGAAGTAAGAGATCTTAAAAGACAGTTTTTTTTAAAAAATCAGATAAATTTCATTACATGAAGGGCGTTTGTTAATAAAGAAGACTGACTGCATTATTTCAAGCTGTGCGGTTAGCCTTTAGCAGATTGCTATTAGCCAAAATGATCACAGGATGTTGAATGGTTTCATGCAAAAGCTAACACCTAATAGCTAATACCTAACCGCACAGGTCGCATTATTTTGCACAGGGCGGGTTTTGCATCAGAGCGCTTACTAAATGAAATAGCCGTTGACTTTGCGGGCGAAGAAAGTTATAAAAAAGTTAAGGGTTTAATGATTATGAAAAATAAAGCTGTAATTATATTGGTAACATTATTTCTTGTATTTACCCTGCTTCCGGAAGATAGCCCCGGTGAGGTGAAGGGGAATTGTAGCAACTGCCATACAATGCATCGCAGTCAAGCTTTGTGGCCCTGGGATATGAACTGGGGCGGGCCCGGTTCCGCACCGGTGGAAAACTTACTGGCGGCAGATTGTCTGGGATGCCATACCAATTATACGGATGACGCTACTACCATTACTCTGGGCTCAGGCGCCGGCCAGGTGACGGTACCCATTGTTTACAATGTTGCTTCATCTCCTGCCGATATGCTGGCCGGAGGAAATTTTTACTGGGTAGGCCAGGGGGATGATGCCAAAGGACATAATGTAATGGGTATTGCCGGTCAGGACGCAACATTGAGCGTGGCCCCCGGCAACGTTAACAGTTGTGCCAACACCTGCCATTATTCCCTTGCAGTGGAGCAACATACCCTGCCGGCGTTGGGAAGCGGTTGCCGGGGCTGCCATTTAAATGCGGCGCATCATGCGAAAGACTCCGCCACTGTGGTTAGCGAGGCCGGCGGGTGGTATCGTTTTCTTTCCGGGCATATGTCGGGAGACGGCTACGGTGTGGAGGGGATTGAGGATACTGACTGGCAGGCTACCGAAAGCTCCGGTGATCACAATGAATACCTTGGCCTTGAAACCGGCTTGTCCGGTTCAGGGGGCTTTTCCAATCTTGGCC
>DAOWNY010000275.1 GCA_030642325.1 Deltaproteobacteria bacterium | reverse complement strand
GCCGGTGGTATTGCCCATGATTTTAACAATATTTTAACGGGGATTATGGGTAATATTTTTCTGGCAAAAAAGCATGTCGACTCTGCAAGTCAATTTTATAATAATCTGAGCGAAGCTGAAGCAGCCTCCCTTCAGGCAAGAAATTTAACTCAGCAACTCCTCACCTTTGCCAAAGGGGGAGCGCCAATTAAAAAAATCGCATCTATTGCAACATTAATAAAAGATGCAGCAGTTTTTGTTTTGAGAGGCTCCAATGTCCGATGCGAATTTTCCCTTCCCGAGGATCTCTGGCCGGTGCAAGTCGATGAAGGGCAAATTAATCAGGTTATCAACAATTTGATCATCAATGCGGATCAGTCCATGCCTGAAGGGGGAACGATTAATATAACTGCTGAAAATTTAACGATATCAGGAAAAGAAAATGTAAATATTCCCCTCCGGGAAGGGAAATATGTCAATCTATTCATAAAAGATGAGGGAATCGGCATACCGGAAGAATATCTTCCCAAAATTTTCGATCCCTATTTTACAACCAAAAAGAAGGGAAGTGGACTTGGACTTGCAATCTCCTACTCCATAGTAAAAAATCATGGGGGACATATAGCCGTCCATTCTCAACCGGGAGCCGGAACTACTTTCTCTTTATACCTCCCTGCCTTTCAAGAAAGAATTCCGAAAAAGGATGCTTTGGAGAAAAATTCTATTATTACCGGCAAGGGAAGAATTTTATTAATGGACGATGATAAAATAATTAGAGAGGCTGTCGGCGAAATGCTTGATAGTATCGGATATGAATCAGATTGCGCCAAAGACGGGGCTGAAGCTATTGAGTTATACAAACAAAGCAAAGAGTCTAACAACCTTTATGCTGCAATTATTTTAGATTTAACCGTACCAGGGGGCATGGGAGGCAAAGAAGCCGTTCAAAAGCTTTGTAAGATAGATCCTGATATCAAAGCCATAGTATCAAGCGGCTATTCCCATGATCCGATAATGGCCAATTTCAGACAATACGGTTTTTCCGGTGTAATTGCTAAACCCTACAAAATGCAAGAACTTAGTAAAATAATTCACAATGTGATTATGGGCATATGAAAGATTGATGGAAATTAATGGGATCTGGTCACGCTAACTATTTAGAACCATTAAAGAACAGCCATAACCGCCCCCTTTTTTAGGTCCCATATAGATTTTTTCAGGGCCAAAAAGGGAATTTTTCATAACAGTCAATGGCGAGAGCGAAAGGACATTATATCCCAGGGCGGATATGGCATATCATTCACAGATGCCATAAAAGAGAGTTTCCGCTAAAAATTTGCAAAGGACCGTCGAAGATGGCTTCAGTGGTTTTTTGAAGCAAAGAGACGTTATGGCTTGCAATATTGCATTATACTGTCACTTCAAACCATGTTTTTTTAGAGGCACTGATTTTAAAAATGAATTTCGCTTACACTCACGCGCGAAAGTCGGGCTAACAGTTAACCATTATATTCATTCTATTTTTTCCCAGGTATTGTTCGCATGCTTAAAGGAGTTTCGGCTGCTGCATGTATGGATTGTGCATGAATGGGACACCACGCCGGTTTTTAACGGAAGGGCATTATATATTCGGCGCTCCAACCTTTAGCCATTCCTTAAAAGTAAAGGTTCCATGTAATTGCTATTTCAGCAAAATTATGACCAAAAGACCGGTTCCAGGAAGTTTCGAGCATAATGCCGCTGTCTTTATTGATTATAAAATTCTGGTCAAAAGACGTCTTGACGGCCTGATCCCCACGGCGTGAAAGCTATCAAGCCCCTTGCCAAGGTTAAGATCTACCTCAACCATACCATAACTTAAACCGAAAAAATTACTGTTGCAAAAACCCATTCCCAGTCCGAACCGGTTCGAACCGTGACCGGTTTCAGGGCGAGCAGGCTCAGGAATTTTATACTTTTTTTCACCACTAACTCCTAATTTGCTTCGAGCGTTGAGGGTTTTTAAAAAAATATTAGTGTAACATTTTTTGCTCCTGGGGAAGCATTGTTTTGATAAAATTCCCGGGATTAATTTTTTTATCGATAATTTGGAGAACCAGGTTCAGGTGATCGTCGTTTAAAAAGGAAGACATGTATTGGATCCTGGTTGTTTTGGAAGGTCGGTAATCCACCTTGGTCACCAACCCCCTTTTTTTAATTTTTTTGACCGTGTTGCCGGTACCTTATGTCGAATATCCAGAGCATATCCATTATTTTTTGATTTTTTAAAATAAATCTATTATAGTAAAAAAATATATTTTAAACGTTTAAGCCTTTGGTGATGACGTGGCATCCCAAAAAAAGTTTTATCAGGTAAACAACAGGGCGGGAAAGATTGGTGCATTATCCAAAAGAATATGATGTGATTGTAATCGGGGGCGGGCATGCGGGGGTTGAGGCCTCGCTGGCAGCGGCCCGGCTTTCTTGTTCCACCTTGCTTTTGACCATGAACCTTGATTATATTGCCTTGATGTCTTGTAATCCGGCGATTGGAGGATTGGCCAAAGGACAACTGGTAAAGGAGATTGATGCCCTGGGAGGGGAGATGGCCAAATGTACTGACGCCACCGCCATCCAGTTGCGCCGCCTAAATACCAAAAAGGGTCCGGCGGTTAGATCTTCCCGGGCACAAACAGACCGGCAGGGTTACTGCCTGTATATGAAGTATGTTCTGGAAAGGCAGATCGGGCTGGATATTAAACAAGGGATGGTTGAACGGCTTTTAGTAAAAGAAAACAATATTCAGGGGGTAGTGACAAGCCTGGGAGAAGTTTTTCAGGGGAAATCGGTGATCATAACCCCGGGAACCTTTTTTAACGGATTAATCCATATCGGTTTTAATAGTTTCCCGGCGGGAAGGATGTGCGATGCATCCTCTATAAAGCTTCCCCGTAATTTGAAGGATCTGGGTTTTAAGATGGGGAGGATGAAAACCGGCACTACTCCACGGTTGGACGGAAAAACCATAGATTTGTCAGGGCTTAAGGTTCAG
>DAOWNY010000101.1 GCA_030642325.1 Deltaproteobacteria bacterium | reverse complement strand
CCTCTCAAATGAGGTGGACTGGAGAAATAACAATTTAAATCTTATCCGGGCAAACTATCGTAAGTCGCCATATTTTAGTGAAATATTTCCTCATCTTGAGAGGTTATATGGTTTCGAGTGTTTGGAGATGTTGAATTTTAATCTGGAATCCATCCGGATGCTGATGAAATTATTTGATTTAAACCCGGCAGTGAATTTGGCAAGTATGCTCAATCCGCGCGGGCGTAATAATGAATTGCTGGTGGATATTCTCCAAAAAGTGGGGGCAACCCATTATTTATCCGGTGTCGGGGCAAGAAATTACTACGACCCTTTGCCCTTCAAGGCCGCAGGTATCCGGGTAATCTGGCAGGATTTTAAACATCCGGTTTATCCCCAATTGCATGGACAATTTATCCCTTTTCTTAGCAGTATCGACCTGATGTTTAACTGCGGGATCAAAAAATCCAGGGAAATTTTAAATAATATCTAATCATCTCAATAAACAGAGGTAACTGTATCCGGATTCCGGTTCCTGACTTCCGGATTCTGAGTGGTCACAACTCACTGTTATAAAGGAATGTATTGATGAAAATTGTCGGGATAATCGAGGCGAGAATGGGATCTAAAAGACTTCCGGGCAAAACACTCATGAAAATTTTTAATGGACGGCCTCTGCTGGAATTGGTGGTTAGTCGTTTCAGATTATGCCGGAGCATAAATGAGATCTACGTTGCCACCTCAACTAATCCGGCCGATGATTCAATTGTGAAGTGGTGTGAGGATTATCAGATCCATTATTACCGGGGTTCGGAAGATGATCTTTTGGATCGAGTGACTAAAGCGGCAATGCCTGCCCGTTCGGATGGTATTGTACAGATGGGGGCTGATTCCGCATATCTTGATTTCCGACTGATCGATGAATTGGTCCGTATGTTTAAAACCGATAACTATGATTATGTTTGTAATGATCTGGAATTGACCTATCCCCTCGGTATTTACGGGCATGTTGTTAAAACCGAAAAACTGATTGAATTAAACAATAAAGAAAGACTGGTCAAAGGAGACAGGGAAGACGTAGTCCGTTATATCTGGGAGCATCCAAAAGAGTATTCCATCTTAAACATTATAGCCCCCCGGGAATACCATTGTCCGCAATTGCGCCTTACCATTGATTATCCGGAAGATCTGCAACTGGCAAAAAACCTTTATGAACATTTCCGATCAACTGCATTTTCTACCGGGGATATCCTGGAACTATACGGGAAGCACCCCGGTGTATTTGCTGAAACCTTACATCTTGTTCAAGAACGAGCTCCCTTTTTTAGCGGGGTAAAAGGATACGAAACCATGGTGGGAAGGGGTATTCGGGCTGATGGGTTATGAATGAATCTGAAAAACCATTAATTACTGCGATCGTCGGCACGGGGCTTATGGCGGGTGGGTATGACCGGAACAAATTCGCCGGAGAGGAAGGGGTATATTCCCATGCCGGTGCATATAAAAGGAACGGTAAGTTTCATCTGAAAACTGTCTGTGACATTGACCTAAAAAAGGCAAGCAGCTTCCAACGGGATTGGAACGCGGATTGTTGCGTGGGAAATATTGATGACATCTGTTCCCGGTTCCACGACGTTATCAGTATTTGCACCCCGGATAAAACCCATTTTGAAATTATCAAGACTTTGCTGGAAAGCCGTTGTTGCAGAACACTGTTCGTTGAAAAGCCCCTGGCGGTTAACCTGGGGCAAGCCAGGGAAATCATGGAGAAAGCCCGTAAGGTCCGGATCCATTTGGTGATTAATTTCCAAAGAAATTTTGATAATACCTATTCTGAGCTGAGCTGAGAAACAAATTATTGAAAGAACCGGGAAGTATTTTGGCCGGTAACGCATATTACATAAAAGGTTTGTCCCATGTGGGTATCACCATGATCGATACCTTGGCTTCAATATGCGGTTATCCAAAGGAGGTTTTGGCATTCAACCGTGTATGGAATCGTGAAGTGGATGAATATACCTATGAATTTATTATGTTTTACGATTGGTTCAACCTTGCCGTTAAAACGGTCGATTCGAGTCTCCATCGTTACAATTACCATATTTTCGAAATTGACCTTATGTTTTCCAACGGAAGATTCACCATTAATGATAATTCAAGAAATATTGAAACGAGAGGTTTGAGGGGCTATGCTTATCCGGGAGTCAATGTTTTGGATGATAAAAATCGGGAATCCGGGACTACCCAATTTGCCCTGTCAATGCTAAAAGCCGTGGAATATATTTACCAGATCACCACAGGGCAGTTGGATCACACTGTCAATACTCCGGAATTTTCCTGCAACAATGCCCTTATCATTGATAAAATTGTCAATTCTTTTGATAAAAAAGAGAAAGTTGCAATCAGGGAGAACGAATGGATGTAATAAGAAAGAAGCCCTTTCCTCTCTATAATCCCATTGGAAAGGAAGAAGCTTCGGCAGTTAACAAAGTGGTTCAGTCGGGAATTCTTTCCCCTTATTTGGCTAAGCAGGGCGATTTTTTTAGGGGAGGGAAACTTGTACGGGAGCTGGAAGCACGATGGGCTGACTTTCACGAGATAAAACATTCTGTTTCCTTCAATTCCGCCACCTCCGGTTTGATCGCATCACTTGGGGCATTTGGAATTTGTCCGGGCGACCGGGTTTTGGTAATCGGATATAGCATGTGTATTTCGGCCACCGCCCCCCTTTTTTATGATGCCATTCCTGTTTTTGTGGATATTGAGCCCGATTATTTCTGTATGGATCCAAGTAAAATAGAAGAAAAGATAACACCTCGAACAAGGGCAATTTTAACTGTCGATCTTTTCGGGCAGTCTTCCGACATGATTAAAATCAATGCGATTGCCGGGAAGTATAACCTGAAGGTTTTAAGCGATGCAGCCCACGTTCCGGGGTGTCGGTGTAAATCGGGATATGCCGGCACCTTCGGAGACATCGGGGTCTATAGTCTTAATCAGCATAAAATTATTCATTGCGGGGAAGGGGGAATCGCCGTTACCAATGATGATGAACTTGCTTTGCGTTTACAATTGATCAGAAATCATGCCGAAGCAGTGGTTGCCGGGATGGGATATAAAAACTTGGCAAACATGCTGGGCTTTAACAGCAGAATGGGGGAAATGGAAGCGGCGATCGCCATCGAGCAGTTGAAAAAATTACCCGGACTAGTGGAGCGACGTATTGAACTGGCCGACTATCTTACCGAAAAACTTTCCGGGTTGGAATTTTTGTCCTCCCCAAATACAAGAAACTCCAGCGGCCATGTCTACTATCTGTATCCTTTAATTTATCATGAAGAGGCGACGGGAATCAGCAGACAACATTACGTTGAGAAAATTAGAAACCTGGGAATTCCCCTCCATAAATTTGCAGAGGGTTATATGAAACCCCTTTACCTGGAACCGATTTTTTCAAAAAAAGAAGAATTGAAAGGAGGCTATCCCTATTCACTGCTTCCCAAAGAAAGTGTTCCCAGGTATCAAAGGGGGATTTGTCCTGTTCAGGAAAGATTGTATGAAAAAGAGATGCTGATTACTGCCTACAACTATCCGCCGCTTACCAAAGAAGATATGGATGATATTGTCAAGGCATTTACCCGGGCCGGGATGAGAGGATCATGAGTCTTAACTACAATCAAGCATATAATCGGGAAATCAGAAAGTGGATGTTAAAGGTTTCTGAATATACCGAAAATCTTGCAAAGCAGGATTTAAAGCGCCGCTTTTGTCCGGTTTGTGGTTCCCGGAACAGCACCGATTTTGCCAATAACGGATTTTTAGACTATGACCGTTGCGAAGACTGCAACCTGGTATTCATGAATCCGAGTCTTGACGGAAATAACATTCAAGATGGCTTTAAGGGGGATGATCATCTGCTCATGGAATATTTTCAAATCATCATAAAATTCAAAGATAATCCCCCCGTCACTAAAGTAAATCCCCGTAAAGATAACACTATTAAAGACATTTATCGTTTTAAAAAAAGTGGTAAATTGCTTGATGTCGGTTGTTCGGCAGGTGATTTTTTGCATAAGACCCGGTTTTTTTACCAGGTGGAAGGAGTGGAGGTTAATCCTTATACAGCCGCGGTTGCGGCCCGACATTTTCCGGTTCACCAGGATTACCTGTCTGATTTATCCCTGGACCCCGATTATGATATTGTTACCCTGAACCAGATTTTATACGGGGTTCCCGATCCGGTTGACCTGTTTAAAGATATTCTGAAAATCCTCAAGGACGATGGCATTCTTTATGTTAACACCCCCAATTCAGATTCCTATGCCATGCATCTTTATCAAGGTAAAATAAATCACCTTTACGGCTATACCACTCAAAACGTTTTCAACCGCAAGTCATTGGAAAAACTGGCAAAACTTAGCGGATTTGAAATTAAATTTTTTAGAACCGAATGGCTCGATATCTATCTTTCGGATTTGATGCAGTTTTTCGATAACGGCGATGAATTTATTCACAAAAGGAATATTCAGTTAACTGACTATGAAAGAAGGATGAGAATCGAAGATGCGATGGCTAAGAGGTCAAACTTCGACTTGAAAGACAGGGGAAATTATCTGGTAGCGGTGTTGGATAAACAATGAGAAGAAAGAAGATCTTATTTTTTTCTTGTGAGTCCGGGGGGGCAGAGGTGCTGATCCCGGTGATCAGATTGTTAAATCAGAATGATCAGTATGAGGTGGTGGTTTCCGGTTATGGCTATGCCATGGAGCGTTTTTTAAAAAAAGGTGTCTCTGTGGTGGAAATTAAGCCGGTCAACAAAAATGAGTTTAGTATGTTCAGGAAGCTTTCTCCCGATTTGATTATCACCTCTGCCACCAGCCTTCCTTTTGAGGATATGTCGGAAAAATTCATCTGGTATAATGCACAAAAACATGGTGTCCCCACCCTGGCATTTTTGGACCAGTGGCAAAATTACGTTCTACGTTTTTCCGGTAACACTAAGGAAGAAAGGCTTAAATATTTCCCTGATTATATAAATTGCATAAACAACATTGCCAAAGAGGAGATGATCGGTAAAGGTATTGATTCCAGGCGTTTGCTTACCCTGGGGCACCCCTATTTAACATGGCTGAAGAATGATATTTCAAAATCACATGGAAAAAGACTCCGAAAATCTCTCAATATCGCTGATTCAGAAAAGGTAGTATTGTTCGTTTCCGAGGCCGTTTACGAATACTTTGGCAGGGACAGGGGCTATACTCAATATGATGTCATCGAAAATTTTTTGCAGACCTTGGCCTTAAAAGATATGAATGATGCCGTCCTTTTAAAATTACATCCCAAAGAAGACAGCAATAATTATCGCCATTTTATAAAAAAATACTCTGGGTTAGACATCAGGATCCTGACCAACCAGCTCCCCCCCGAGGATTGCCTGGCAGTTTCTGACCGAGTTTGCGGCATGACCTCAATTATGCTTATAGAAGCCTACATTCTGGGTAAGCCCGTGGTTACAATCCAACCTGATTTACGGGAGGAGGATCCCCTGGTTTTGTCAAGACACGGCTATATTCCCAGGATATCTTCCTTTGAAGATTTTTCCTTGGGGGAAAAGACTGAGGGCAGGGAGAGGAAGAAGTTTGATTATGAGTTTGAGGCCGACGAGTTCCTCAATGTCCTGGATGATATCGTAAAACCGTCAAAAGCCGGCATGGCTGATTAAAGGGATTCATGTCCTTCTCACATAGGCTGCACAGAGTTGCCGGTTGCACTGGTGGTAATTACCTCATTTTAATAGAGTAAATCGGTATGTTTCCCAAAATATTTGTGGTATAAAACTTGCATAAAAATTTTTGGGCATTGGGTTGGAGGTGATTAACCGCATTAAATGGATTTTTCAAGTGGAGTTCAGAGAAAGGGCGATTTGCTTTATTAAGGACTGAGAGCGTGTGCTTGCAGCTGGTCATTTGATATCAATTTCAATAGTGAAGGAATAATTTGAATATCCTGGCGGTTGGTGCTCATTTTGATGATATTGAGTTGGGATGCGGGGGGACCCTGGCCCGACACGTAAACTTGGGCGATCGGGTTTATGCCTATGTGGCCACTCTTTCCGGATTTTCCAATTATAACCACCAAATAGTCAGAAGTAATAACAATGCCTTTAAGGAAGGCAAAAAATCGATGGAGGTCCTGGGGGTAAAATTGATATGCGGTCAATTTAAAACCCTGGAGCTGGAATTTAACGAAGCATTGAATATTGATATATTGAAGATTGTTGAGGAAAACGAGATTCAGCAGGTTTATACCCACTGGATCGGAGACATTCATCATGACCATAACGCTCTGGCGAGAGCATCTTTACACAGTTGTCGTCATGTCCCCAGAATGCTTATGTATCGAAGCAACTGGTATCACTCAACCCTCGATTTTCGGGGAAATTTTTATGTGGATATTACAAACTACTGGACCCTTAAAGTGGATGCGATAAAAGAACATGTCTCTGAGTTGGAACGAACCCGTCATAAATGGATCAGTTTTTTTAAAAATGAGGCAGAAAATGCCGGGCAGAGAATTGGGGTAAAATATGCAGAGATTTTTGAAATCGTCAAATGGCTGGAAGGATAATTTCCGGATGGATATTAAACCAGGCACAGACCATTAAAAAAGCGGGGGAGACCGATGTCGAATGTGGGTGACAATATTAATGCCCAAAATGGGCGATGGTCATTCGGCGGAGATACATTCAACAAGTTTTTAGAACACGTAAGAAAATCGATTCCTCTTTATGATCTGG
>DAOWNY010000023.1 GCA_030642325.1 Deltaproteobacteria bacterium | reverse complement strand
TTTAAACCGTTCAAAAGATTTTTTTATGGGGTGGGTGATAAATGCTTGGGTAACGATTACCGGTACTGCCCGGGACTGATTTGATATTTTTTAATCCGGAGCCCTAAAATTCTATCTGAGGTATTGAGAAGTCTTGCCGCAGATGCCATATTGCCTCGACTAGTTTTTAGGGCGTCAATGATCATGTCCCTTTCAAAGGTGGCAATCGCTGCCCGGAGAGACCCGGTGGGTGCAGTGTTGGATGCCTCAGCGGTTTGCAGGGTGGGTGGCAAGTGATAGCTGTGAATAAAGTGATCAGTGCAAAGGAGAACCGCCCTTTCAAAACAGTTTTCCAGTTCCCGGACATTGCCGGGCCAATGATAGCGCATGAGCATGTCAATGGCCGGCGTGGAAATTCGTTTTATATTTTTTTTATATCGCTTATTGTACTTTTCCAGAAAAAAATCCGACAGGAAAAGGATATCGGTTTTTCTTTCCCTTAAAGGAGGAAGATATATCGGAAATATGTTAAGTCGATAATAGAGATCTTCCCGAAAGTTTCCCTCTATTATGGTTTTTTCCAGGGGCTTGTTGGTGGCGGCGATAATCCGCACATCCGTCTTAATGACATGAGACCCGCCCACCATCTCAAATTCTTTTTCCTGCAGCACTCTCAAGAGTTTGGCCTGAGCCGATAGATTAAGGGTGCCGATTTCGTCTAAAAACAGTGTTCCTCCGTGGGCGCGTTCGAATTTACCTAACCGCCTTGCTATCGCCCCGGTAAAGGCTCCCTTTTCGTGCCCAAAGAGTTCGCTTTCAATGAGCATTTCCGGCAAGGCAGCGCAGTTCACTTTGATAAAAGCTTTTTCTGTCCTCATGCTGTTATAATGAATGGCATTTGCTATAAGTTCTTTACCGGTGCCGCTTTCTCCCCTGATAAGCACGGTGGCATCGCTTGTGGAAACCCGGTCAATCATCTGGAAGACTTCTTTCATCTTGTTGCTTCGGCCAACAATTTTATAAAAGCTGTATCTTTCCTTAAGTTGTTTCCTTAAGTTGAAATTTTCGTTTTTAAGCATATTTTTTTCATCTTCCATCATGCGGCTGATTTTTACCGCCTGGGCCACATTGGAAGCAATAATGGTTAAGAGCCGGATATCTTCTTCCAGGGAAGTTTTTTCGCTAAAAAGTCGGTCAACGCTCAAGGCTCCACAGGTAGAAACCCCATTTTTGATGGGCACGCAGATAAAAGAGATATCCTTTTTCTGCATGTCCCGGCGAGCACCGGTCCGGTTGAGGAATAACCGTTCATCTCTTACCCGCGGCACTACAATCGGTTTCCCCGTTTCCACAACTTTTCCGGTAATTCCTTCTCCTACTTCATAGCGGCCCTTTTGCCTTTCTAAATAGGTCAACCCTTGGGACGCTTCAATATTTAATTCTTCAGTAGCCGGGTTCAAAAGAGTGATGGTGCCTCGTTCCATCCCCATTTTGGAATGGAGGGTATTGAGGATGGGATCCAAGGCCTCCCTTGGATCGGAAGTAGACACTAAAAGCTTGCTTATTTCGTAAAGTACGGTCAATTCCTGCACTTTTCTGGTCAGAGCTATGGGGTCATCTGATTCCATTAGATCCTTCTTTAGTAACGGTAACATTGATTAGTTTGTTTAAGGTATTAGTTTAACAAAATTTTTAAACATTGTTTCAAACTGTTTGCCGATGAGATTCTGGTATTTTTTGGCATCTTTGAGTAACGATGCCGTATTTATGGCCGGTGGCTTGGATAACCACTCCTGATCAGACTCCATCCAGTTATTAACGTTTTTAAACGTAGCGGTGTGATTATCAAATTGAAGTCCGACAATATGATTTTTTCCCTTTAAAGAAAGGGCTTCTACCTGACAGCTTCCGGAAGTAACCAGGATTTCCAGGTGTTTGGGCAGGGGCAATAAGACCGCCTGGGCATGCCACTTGAAAATAGGAAAGGAGATGGGAGTATCCCGGAATAAGGGATGCCGGCGACCGTTTTCAGTAATTTTTCCAGTGATAAACCCGATACTTTTTAAAAAATTGGGACCCACCCGAGCCCCCAGGACATCAGCTAAAAGTTGGTGACCCAGGCAAAATCCCAGATAAGGTTTGTCTTCATCGATTGATTTTCGGATAACTCTCTTTTCTACCTTAAGGAAGGGGTATTCTTTTTCCTGATCAACATCGGGTGTTCCCCCCAAGACGATCAGTCCGTCAAATGGAGAGATGTCCGGAATGGTTTGACGCCATACTTCTACCACATCAAGCCTTACTCCGTATTTTTCAGCCGCATGTATTAAGTGCGTCCCCGGTACTTCCCATGGCATGTGTTGAAAAACCAAAAATCGTTTTGTCATCTTTATTACCAGGGTCGGCAGGAACCAAAATGGCCCGGTTCCTGCCTGACATTGATTAAATTAATTTATTGTCCGCTCGATTCTCCTAACCGATCGCACTGGTTCCATTTTCCCTGGTTCTGATACGGATGCAATTACCAAGATCAAGAACAAAGATTTTGCCGTCCCCGATGCTTCCGGTGTGGGCACCCCTGATGATTGCATCAACGGTAGAATCGACGAACTCCGCGTTGACTGCGATTTCGAGACGAACCTTTTTAAGCAGGTTTACCTCGCTTACCGCACCGCGGTAGGATTCCCGGTAGCCCTTCTGCTGTCCGCAGCCCAGGGCATTGGTTACCGACATCTTGAAGATTTCCGCCTTAAAGAGTTCCTGTTTTACATCGTTCAATTTTTCCGGTTTTATATAGGCGATGATAAGTTTCATGATATAATTCCCCTTTTACTGTGTGGTGAATATCTGGAAATCGGCATAAGCTTCCATTCCGTGTTCATCGATATCCAGACCCCGGAGCTCTTCTTGTTTGGTCACCCGAAGTCCCACCAGCTTTTTTATGACAAAAAAGAGGATGAATCCGGTAATCATACACCAGGCAAACACTGAAATGATTCCCAGTGCCTGGGCCCCCAAAAGTTTTAATCCGCCGCCAAAGAAGAGACCGTCACCTGTGGTTCCCGGTGAAAATATGTCCTGGGCAAAGAGTCCTAAAGAGAATGTCCCCCAGGCACCGCAGACTCCGTGGGCGGATATGGCCCCTACCGGATCATCAATATGTAATACCCGGTCAATAAATACTACCGACAATACTACCAGGATACCGGCAACAAGACCGATCAATAAGGCGCTGCCGATGGAAACAAAGGCACAGGGGCAGGTGATGGCCACCAGACCGGCAACTACTCCATTGAAGGACATGCTGGCATCAGGCTTTTTAAATAGTATCCAGGCGGTGATCATGGCGCTGATTGCGGCAGCCGCAGCGGCTATGTTAGTGGTAACCGCAATGTGAGCAATATCGGTAATTGCCCCCATGGTACTTCCGGGGTTGAAACCAAACCAGCCAAACCAGAGAATAAATACCCCTAAAGCGGCTAGAGGCATGCTATGGCCGGGGATGGGTTTTGGGGTGCCGTCCGGCGCATATTTGCCAAGCCGGGGGCCCAGAATTATTGCCCCTGTTAAGGCAAGCCACCCCCCTACCGAGTGCACTACAGTTGAGCCTGCAAAATCCCACATTCCAATCTCGGCCAGCCAGCCACCCCCCCAGATCCAGTGACCGGATACCGGGTAGATGATGGCGGAAATTATCACACTATAGATTAGATAAGAAATAAATTTGGTTCTTTCCGCCATGGCTCCGGAAACAATGGTGGCCGCAGTGGCGCAGAATACCAGTTGGAAAAGGTATTTGCACTCCAGGGGTACGGTACTCCAGGATAAAGAATCAAATGTAGATCCGGTGTCATTGAGAAAAAAACCGGAAGTGCCGAAAAAGAGATTTCCTGCCCCGAACATAACACCGAATCCCATAATCCAGTAGATGATGCTCCCCAGAGAAAAATCCATCAGATTTTTCATTAAGATATTACAAGAGTTTTTGGCCCGGGTAAAACCAGCCTCAAGCAGGGCAAACCCGGGCTGCATGAACATGACCAGTACTGCGGCAATAAGAACCCAGACCGTATCCAGATTTACCCCTCCGTCCGCAATTGCCTTTGCGTTGCTTTCAATGGTGGGAACATCTCCGGCAAGAAGCAACAAAGAGGAGTAACCCAACGTTAAAAGGATTAATGAAACTGAAATTACAATATATTTTAACATGATACAACTCCTTAAAAATCAAAGGAAAATCCTAGTCCCGCATAAAAGACATCACCGCTGTTCAGATCCTGATCTTTCATCTGGTCCCGTGCGGATCCATCCGGGAAACAGGAATAGTTAGCGTGAAGGTTCATTACTCCCCCCAGTTTCTCAAAGGCCCCTCCCAGTGGTACCGACATATTGAGGCCGATGTTCATATCCATCAGGTGAGAAGAATCCTTTTCGATTTCGGTATAGTAGCTACTAAACGTGCTGTTGCAAACTCCCAATCCAAAGGAAGGGGTAAGTGTAATTCCTTCCAGTTCGAAATCATGACTCAAGGCGAAGTTCCAATAAAGCCCGCCTGAGTTATCATCCACATCGGCGTATAAAGTAACTGACGGATTGAGAAGAACTCCCAGACCCAAGGTGCAATATACCTCCTGGGTATGTTTTACGTCCGTGTGGGGAAACTGATAATATATCCATCCCAACGAATAATTCAATGTCTCGTATTCACCGCTGTAATCAAAATAGTAGTCAACCTCGCTGGAGGCGGGTGAGGTTCCGACCCCCCCTTCGTCCATGTTGTCGGTAAAGACCACGTTACTCCAGGCACCAAAGCTTGCCCCCTTGAAACTTAAAGAAAAATCAGGCTGCAACACCATGTCATCTACCCAGGTAATTCCTCTCCAGACGTATTTACTGTTGATATCCAAGGTGACCGAGGCGGTAAGATCCGGGTGTATTTTATCCAAAATCTCTGCTTTTGGCTTGGAAGTAAAAACAAATAAAACCATTAACGGGAGGACCATAAGAAATAATCCGCTCCCTCTCCATCTTCTTTTTTTCATCATTTTTAAATAACTCCTTTCTTGTTTATGATTGGTTAAGTCAGCTGACATAAACAGGTAAAAGCAATTCACGTGCCAAAAAAATTATTAAATATGTAGAATGTTGTAAGTATTTGATAATATAGAATAAATAATATTTTGGAAAACCGGTGGGAAAAAAAGGAAGGAATATATTACTACGAAATAGTATGATTCTAATCGATTTCATACCTGCAGGTATGAAATCGACGATAATTAATGCCGTGTTTTTTAACCCGGATCCCCATGATTCGTTCAGTAATACCAAGGGATCGAGCCGCCTTCGCCTTATTACCGCAGGATGTTTTAAGTGCATCCATAATTAATTCGTGCTCAAGATTATCAAGGGATTCCTGAAGAGTGCCGGTGTGGATTGTCCCGCTTGCCTCAGCAGTTTGGAGGGTAGGGGGGAGGTTATGGCCATGGATGACACCATCGTTACTGACCAGGACTGCCCGTTCAATACAGTTCTCAAGTTCGCGAACATTACCCGGCCAGTGATAACTCATGAGCATATCAATGGCGGGGGTAGAAATTCTCCGCAATTTTTTGTTATTTAGTTTGCTGTATTTTTCCCCAAAATAGTTAGCAAGTAAAAGGATATCGGTCTGTCTTTCCCTTAAGGGGGGGAGATGGATGGGAAAGACGTTGAGGCGATAGTAAAAATCATCCCTGAACTTACCGTCCGCAACCAGTTTATCCAGGTTGCGATTGGTTGCCGTGATAACACGAACATCAACCTTAATGGTATCGGTTCCCCCCACCCGCTCAAACTCCTTTTCCTGGAGCACCCGGAGCAGTTTTATTTGAGCTGAAGGGGGGATATCGCCTATTTCATCGAGGAATATGGTGCCGCCGGCCGCCAGTTCAAAACGCCCTTTACGTTGTTTGGAGGCACCGGTAAAGGCCCCTTGTTCGTGACCAAACAGTTCGCTTTCGAGGGTACCTTCCGGAAGTGCCGCGCAATTGACCTTAATAAATTTTTTTTTGGCCCGCAGGCTGTTGTAATGAATGGCGCTTGCCACCAATTCCTTTCCGGTGCCGCTTTCACCGAGAATCAAAACCGAGGCATTACTTTTTGAAACCTGCCGGATGAGATCGTAGACCGCATTCATGGCATGTGATTTACCAATAATGTTAGTGGGGAAAAATTTATTCTTGAGTTCATTTTTAAATCTGATATTTTCTTCAATGAGGCGTTCCTGCTTTTCCATGGCTGTTTGCCGCAATTTAACGGCCTGTGCAATCATAGAGGAGATAATGGAAAGGAGGCGCACATCTTCATTGAATGAAATATTTTCGGCAAACAACAGATCGATACTGAGGGAACCAATAACCTCATTTTCTATCTTTATTGGTACACAAATAAACGAGATATCTTTCTTTCGAAGTTTGTTTCGCGCTCCGGTCCGATTTAAAAAGAGCGGTTCTTCGGATATTCGCGGAATGACGACCGGTTGGCCGGTTTTAACCACCTTTCCGGTAATGCCTTCCCCAAGCTTGTATCTTCCCCGCTTTTGTTGAGATTTTGATAAACCATAGGCGGCCTCAATAAAAATTTCCCCGGTTTCCCGGTTGTAGAGGGTCAAGGTGCCCTGCATTATATGCATGTTTTTACCAACCGTTTCAATAACCGGCCCAATCACCTCACGCAAGTCCATACTACGGTCGAGTATCAGACTGATTTCAAATAATAAGGTGAGCTCTTTTATTTCTTCCTTTATCGAGTAATTTTTTGTTTTATTATGCATAGTTAACCTGATAAAATACGATTTTGTATGTTGACTAACTAAATCATACTAAATCGTAGGATAAATATTAAAAAAAGTCAATCCAAATCAATGGGAAATTTAGATTGAGCAGGAAAGCAAATGCTCAAACATGGGGGAAAAAGTATATTTAAAGGTCATCAATAAACCGATAGTTAACAAATTTTCCTTGACAACTTCCACCTGATATTTGTAAAAAATAGTAATTATTATAGTATATTTTTCTTGGTGGGGTGAATGTGGGGGAGAAGGGGTTTTCCCTGGCTTCCCATTTCAGCCGAAAATAAATTAAATAGGGAGGTTTTATGTTGGGAAAAATTTTAAAAACCATGTTTGTTTTACTTTTTTTCTCTTTTACCATTTGCAGCCTTAACTGCTGTGCCGATAAAAAGGAAGAAAGAGTTGTACTGGAGCCCGGATGTTATGCTGTTTTTCATACTAGTCTGGGCAACATTACCTGCCTTTTATATGAAAAGGAAACCCCTGTCACCACTGCCTATTTTATTGGCTTGGCAGAGGGAACCAAAGAGTGGATTGATCCTAAAACCGGCAACAAGGAAAAAAGAAGGTTTTATGATGGCCTTATTTTTCATAGGGTGATTCCTGGTTTCATGATCCAGGGAGGTGATCCAAAGGGAGATGGAACGGGAGGTCCGGGATATAAGTTTAAGGATGAATTCAATCCTGATTTAAATTTTGATTGTCCCGGTCGCCTGGCAATGGCTAATGCCGGCCCCGATACAAATGGCAGTCAATTTTTCATTACCCACAAACCTACTCCATGGCTAAACCATCGGCATACCATTTTTGGACAGGTGGTAGAAGGTCAGGGTGTGGTGGATAAAATTGGAAGGGTCAAAACAGCAGCGGGGAATCGACCCCGGGAAAATGTAATCATACAGAAATTAGAAATTATCCGAATTGATGAAAAAAGGGAAAAATCAGGTAGCCGTTAACGATTACCTGATTTTATTGCAGTCTGTTTTTATGCCGGGGGTAGCAAGAGCAGGTGTCTGTCTGTATATTATGTTCCATCTCATATATCATTTAAACGAGGCGATAATAAAGAAGCAGTCTTTTTTGAAAATGAAACCCGGTTTTCATTTTCAAATGAGTTGTATCCCACAGGAATTTTTTTAAGTAAAGGGTAGATCTAAAATACCTTTTTTTCGTCAAGATTGCTTTTTGACGGCTTAGTCCCGGATACTACCCTGTTTCTTCCTTCCTCTTTTGCCTGGTAGAGATATTTGTCTGCTTGTTTGATCATGTCATCCTGTGAGATTTTTTTATCGGATGTCTCAGGATCAAAAGTTGTTATCCCAAAGCTTGCGGTGATGCGAATTTTTTTATTATCCACCGTAACTGTTTCCCTGGAAACGGCATTGCGAAGCCTTTCGGATAGACAGCAGGCACCGTCGATATCAGTTTCAGGAAGTACGATTATGAATTCTTCACCCCCATAACGGGCAATCCAATCTATGCCGTGTCGTATATATTTTTTGATAGTCAAAGCAAAGTTTTTCAAAACCAGATCTCCGGCCTGGTGCCCATGGGTATCATTTACATTCTTAAAGTAATCAATGTCACATAAAATCAGGGAAAACGGATGCATATATCTCCCTGCCCTCTTGATTTCGCATGGAAGATGTTTGGTCAGGTAGGCTCTATTGTAGGTCCCCGTGAGGGGGTCGGTGATGGATAGGACTTTGATCTCCTCATTTGCCTCTTTGAGGGATTTTTCCAGGTTAAGTATTCTTGTGCCTGTTTTGATTCGGGCGATCAGTTCGGCAGGATCAGGGGGTTTGGTCAAATAATCATCTGCTCCCGCTTCCAGCCCCGAGACAATGTCATCTTTGGAATCATTTGATGTTAGAATAATAATAAAGACATAACCTCTGGAAGTATCTCCTCTGATTGCCCTGCACAATTCCAGGCCGTTCATTTCGGGCATCATCCAGTCTGTAATAATGATGGGAAAAAACCTTTTCCGGAACAACTCCCATGCTTTGCATCCATTTTCCACGGAAATAACCTCATATCCCGCTTTAAGAAGGTTTTTTTCAACCATTTTTCTTGAAACAGGATTATCTTCAGCTAACAATATGGGGAAATGGTTGTTAATGATTTCTCCTTAAAATGATTCCGGTAACAGTTGAGCCGGTCATAATATGATGCCATTGGTGGAAATGATTGGAGTACTAACGAATAACCGTTCACGGTTTTTCAATGAAATTAATTTTATAACGATGTAAAAACATGTTTGATCTCGATTCCAATTCCGGAATTAGTTTTTTTAAATTGTTCGAGGCGTCTAAATCTTCAAAAGAAGAATTCATACCTAAGTTGAGCGATCAGCTGTCAGCACACAAACGTTTAGTTTTGAAAGGCCGAGGTATTACGGCAGCTTGAAATAACACCCCAATGGGTGAAAGTTTGTAATAGCAAAACATCATGTGATCATTTTGGCTAATAGCTAACTGCTAAAGGCTAACCGCTCAATTCAGATCATAGCTAGATCTTAGCCTGAATTTTACCAATAGTTAACTGTAAACTGTGAACGGACACACTAATAACTACCATTTTATACTTACATTAGAATAGATGCAATATTTTTTATTATCAAAAGGCTGGATTCCGATTACTGCCTCTTGAGTAGTTGCCATTTTTTTTTGACTTCTATTTTATTATGTAGTAATTATTATACGCATCTACACGGTTCTGAATTCCTGAATCCAGTAGTTACCTTATTTCATAACAGACCCTTAACATTCATGTGATATTGAGCTTTTAGCCTTGAACCCTTTTACCCAATTCCTAATTCAGAAAAAAAGACACAACTTATCGCTTAAGATCGACCGAGTGGAGGGGCGGCACGCTTTGCGTCGTTTTATCCGTGTCCCGTGGTCCATATATGCCGATGACCCGGTGTGGGTTCCACCCCTTCTCATTGAGCGACGTAAGCACCTCTCCCCGCGTAATCCTTATTTCGCACACGCACAATACTGTTCCTGGATTGCTTGCCGTGGAACAAGGCTGGTGGGCAGAATCAGCGCCCAAGTGGATGAACTTCATATCCAACGCCATCAAGACGCCACCGGTTTTTTCGGAATGTTGGAGGCTGAAGACGATGCCGAGACGTTTCAGGCCCTCACAGACATTGCCGAGGAATGGCTCCGCAGCAAGGGCATACGCCGTATCCTCGGCCCCTTCAATCTGTCTATAAACCAGGAATGTGGATTGCTGGTAGAAGGATTCAATACCCACCCTTCAATTATGATGGGCCATGCACGTCCATATTACGGTTCACGGATCGAGGAGCAGGGCTATCGCAAAGAAAAGGATCTTCTCGCTTATCTCGTTCATACCGACTTTGCTTTGCCCTCCTTTGTACAGAAGCTCATGGAAAGAGCGACACAAGATGTACTCGTCCGGCCGTTGCGCAAGTCCCGTTTCTCCGAAGAGCTGGAGATTCTGCAGGGTATTTTCGAAGATGCCTGGTCCCAAAACTGGGGCTTTATCCCGTTCACGAGGGCGGAATTCAAACATCTGGGTCAAGATATCAAGCTCTTGGTGGATGAGGAATTCGTGCAGATTGCAGAAGTACAAGGAACCGCCGCGGCCATGATAGTGGTGCTCCCAAACATTAATGAAGTTATTAGAGATCTTAATGGACGGCTTTTCCCGTTCGGCTGGCTGAAGTTGCTGTGGCATCTTAAGCTGGCTCACCCCAAATCGGCAAGAGTCCCCCTTATTGGAGTATGCCGGCGCTATCAAGACAGCCTGCTGGGGTCCGCGCTCGCCTTTATGATCATAGATGCCGTGCGTGCCTCCGCAGCAAGGCGCGGCATCCGCGAAGTGGAGATGTCCTGGATACTCGAAGACAACATAGCGATGCGAAACATCATCGAATCCATCGGTGGCACAGTATACAAACGATATCGAATCTACGGAAAAAAATTGGTCTGAAATCTGTCTGAACACTCAGTTTGCAGGGATAAAACTCCTCAAAACCGCTCAGCCCTTTCGACATTTCTTCACCAGGTGCGAATGAATTTTATGGAAACGACTTCTAAAGCCTTTACCGGAGTAGTGCTCGCAGCCGACCGCGGGATCAGTGATCCTGTGGCCCGGGAAGCCGGCGTTCCCTGCAAGTCCTTTGTCCCTGTGGGAGGAAGACCCATGTTGTTGCGCGTGCTGGACTCCCTTAGCGATGCCCGTGAAATTAATTCCCTTGTTGTGTGCGGGCCCTCTCAAGCCCTGGTTGCCCAAGAACCTGAACTGCATAACCTCATTAAATCGGGAAAAATCAGATGGATACAGAATCAGGCAACCCCGAGTTCAAGCGCTTACCATGTGCTGACCTTGCTTCCCCACAATGTTCCAGTACTTGTCACCACTTCCGATCATGCACTCTTGCGCGCCGAAATCGTTGACTATTTTTGTCGTGAGGCACGTACAACCGCTTGTGACGTCGTCGTTGGTCTCACATCTCATGAACGGGTCATGCGCGTATATCCGGAGACTATAAGGACTGCTACCAGATTGCGTGACGGCAGATTTTGCTCTTGCAATCTATTTGCCTTTTTGACTCCTCGATCACGCAGGGCAGCGGAGTTCTGGCAGAAAGTTGAAAGCAATCGCAAAAAACCATGGCACATGATAACAGCCATAGGCTGGACGGTTATGCTCCGCTATTTGCTGGGGAGACTGTCTCTTGTCGAAGGCTTGAACAGGATATCAAGGCGTATGGATCTTGAGGTAAGAGCGGTCGTATTGCCTTTCCCTGAAGCAGCCATTGATGTGGACAGGGTCAGCGACTGGCGCCTTGTCGAGGATATAGTAGTAGACCGGGATCTTTGACTGTTGCCCTCGAAATTTTCGCTTTCACGATTAAGCCTATACTCGGACAGCCTTCCGGGGGGCTTTAACCATCGACCGGGGACGAACCTACCCGCCATTCTTTTTTTTTGTAAATTCTTTCAACATGTCTTCAGCGCTCTTCAAATCCGCAGGGTAATCGATTTCACACCAGTTCAGGCCTGCAACCGAGCATGTCCAAACCGGCATTGACCTGGACATTTCACGTATCACGGACAAATACCATTTTTTGCGAGCCGAAGGGTTATCCAGGGCTTTTTCGAGGGCCGCACGGAACAAGGCAGGACCTTCGCCCCTAAAAAGAATGATGCCTATGGATTCAGCGTCAGTTTCATCGGGCTCAAGTTCCTTGCCTATGTTGATGAGTCTTTTTTCATCCAGGGTCACTTTCATGTCATCGGCATTGTAGGTATTTTTATGATCGATCGTCACGGTTACCGGCCCGACAGGTTTTTTAAGTAATCGCTGTACAACCGATACCTCGAACAATGTATCACCGTTCATCAGGATAAAATCATCGTTCATTTCCTCGCGTGCCGCCCAACAACTAACGAGGTTGTCTGTTTCGGCAAAAGCAGGATTATAGAGAATCTTTACGCAATTTGCCCCGTAGCGTTTTATCAAAAGCCGCTCGACCTGATCGGCTCCGTAGCCTACAACAACTGTTACCTGATCAATGCCCAGGGTGAACAATCCATCAATCTGCCACTCAATTATAGAACGTCCGAGAACGGGTAGTATGCATTTTGGAGATTTAGCGGTAAGGGGCAGTAGTCGCCGTCCCTGACCAGCACTCAAAATCAGTACCTTCATAGCCTTTCCCCCGGTTTTTTTATAGTTTTAATCGATCCATCATTTTTTAGCAAGAGAGATCTGCTCTCGTGTTGATCATAGAGAGTATTGTTTTCACGTTGATAGCAAATTCCTCCGAGTCCCGCAAAAGGGCTTTTTGCGATGTCAAAAATTTGCATTATAGCGCATGTGAGGTAAAAAAGCATCTTTTTAAAGTTCCGAAATTTGCAGCCGATCGCAGGCAGCATTTTGTACTCGGACAGTCTCACAGGCTTTGATTACAGTCATATTTTACTTAGTCGGTAAATCCATTTCGCTCAAGATCCCGTAATATATCAATAAGCCAGGGGAATTACGGTTGCGGGAAGATAGCCCGGCTTGTTTCGTAGAGTCACTTTATCAAAATGGATTTGCGCAAATTCCGGCAATTTCAGTATAGTATAGAGAGCCCTTACGTAACAGTCAACCCCCATCCTGCATTTATTGAGACATTGCAAAGTCCCGGTATGCCCCTCGGTAAATCTGAAATTTTTCGACCTTGTGCGGTCAGGTATTAGCTATCAGGTGTTGGCTTTTGCATGAAACCATTCAACATCCGTTTGATCTCGTTACATCTGCCGATCTAATTCCAATTAATCGTTCTTTCCTAT
>DAOWNY010000368.1 GCA_030642325.1 Deltaproteobacteria bacterium | reverse complement strand
GGGAATTCGCATAGATTGGTTGTAAGTTGTCTGCCAATGTCATTAACGGAAAAATAGTTTATCTAACCTGATTTGAGCACTTAGCCTTTAGTAGTTAGTTATTAGCCAAAATGATCACAGGATGTTTTGAATATTACAAATTTTCACCCATTGGATGTTTATTTCAAGCTTCCGTAATACCTCGGTTTTTCAAAGCTAAACGTTTGTGTGCTAACAGCTAATCGCTTATCTTAGGTCTAAGTATAGTTTTTTACCGTCATTCCCGCGAAATCGTGAACCCTGAACCGTGAACCGGTACTTAATTTTTAAGAAGAGGAGTTTCATGATATGAAGCAAGCAAAACAGATGGATATTCAGGATTATCTGGAGATTCTTCTTCGGCGAAAGTGGCTCATTATATTGCCGGTGATTATTTTTATAATCGGGGGGATAGTTTATGCCTTAAAATCGCCCAAGCTCTACCAGGCGAGCACCTTGATTCTGATCCAACGACAGAAAGTCCCCGAGTCCTATGTTAAACCCACGGTGACAAATCCCATTGGAGAACGGCTGCATACTATCAGTCAGCAGATCATGAGCAGAACCAGACTGGAAATGATTATCGATGAATTTAATCTTTACCCAAAAATGCGGCAAACCCTCTTTTTAGAAGAAGTAGTAGAAATAATGCGCAAAGATGTTAATTTGCAGGTGAGAGGGAAAGATTCTTTCCAGCTGTTTTATCAGGGGAAGGTTCCCCTGCTGGTAGCCAAGGTTGCCAATAAACTGGCTTCCCTTTTCATTGAAGAGAACCTTAAGGTTAGGGAGGAGTTGGCGGAGGGAACCACGGAATTTTTAAATCGGGAGCTTAACAGGGTAAAAAAGCGGCTGGTGGAGCAAGAGGAGGCATTGCGCAGTTACAAAGAAAAACATATGGGCGCTCTTCCGGAGCAGTTGAATGCCAATCTTCATTCTCTGGATCGTCTGCAGCTTCAATACCAGTCCTTAATCACCTCCCTGGAAAGGGCGAAGGAACGTAAAATTTTGCTTCAGGGACAAATTTCGCAAATATCAGCAATGGATTCGCAGGCGATCGTTGTTGAGGAGGATGAAGGAGTGGCTGATGACGGAGCAATCAGCACCTTCGAGCCACCACGGTTACATGAATTGAGGCAAATGCTGGTCAACTTGCAGGCAAGATATACAGAAAAACACCCCGATGTGGTCCGGATCAAAAATGAGATCAAAAAAATTGAAGAAGCCCTTGACGGGGAGGAAGGGGGAGAAGATTTTTCCGATACTTTTTACTCCGATTCTTCCGAAGGATTTGGATTTGAGGAGATCCTGACTGCCCAGCTTAATGAAACGGGTCTGGAGATCAAGAAGCTTGAGAAGGAACTGAGGGAAGTTGGGGTGAAGGTAGCTGATTACCAGAGAAAGGTGGAGGAAATCCCGAGGAGAGAGCAGGAGATTTTAGGTCTGAAACGTGATTATAGTAATACTCAGAAAAACTATCAATCTCTTCTGGATAAGAAG
>DAOWNY010000248.1 GCA_030642325.1 Deltaproteobacteria bacterium | reverse complement strand
CGGCCATAAGATGCAAATCCCTCTTCAAAACACGGAGGGATTTGCATCTTATCAACCTAGGCCCCGCCTTCAACCCCGTCCTCCGGGCGGGGTATTCAGCGAGTCTTTCACAAAATTTATTGGAGCACAAAAGACTACTAATCCATTCGATATGATTAAAATTATCGGAAAGTACCCCCCCTGGCAAGAGACAAAATCTTACGAAGACAAAAATCCTCCTTGCGTACACCCGGCCCGTTTTTATGTATAGTTGCATACTTTGATTTTTCACCTATATTGTCGGTGATGGTCGAATGTTGAATCTGGATGTCTCGTGAAAATGAGCCCAATGCAGCCGGACAGGGCTCACCATCGGGCAGAGTATAATGATCATAGAGGGTGCCGAATATAAATTTCCAATATTCCCCCTTTCTGTCATAGATATCCATTCCCAGCGGATTATAGGTATTTTTTTGAATATACCACACTTTTTTACCATAAGAATAATTGGGATCTTTTGATAGCTGCTCTAATACATGTACTTTATCTTGACCCCAGGTAAATGTTTGAGAGTTTTTTTCCGGTTTCCAGCCGACAATTTTTCCAAGGCATTTTCCCCTAATCGCAGGAAAAACAATATTTTTCTCTCCAATATATTTGTAGGTAAAGTCATCAACCCTTCCATTGAAAAAGTTTGAATCATCCCAGTTATAGTCAGACGGTGCCTGGGTAGCATATCTCTGGGTGGTGGGGTATCGTCTGATCCTTCTGACACTGGGCATGTAAATCCACATATCATCGGATTTTTTGGGATCATAATAGGTGATGGCCATGATAGTTGTTCCGGCCACATCACGAGGACTGGTGATGATTTGTATCATCTTTTTATCAATTTTTTCCCTTACAAATTCATCTATATGCGGCTTTGGATCGTAATAAGCCCTTCCTCTTCCTCTGACCATAAAAATACTAAGCCGCGCATCTATTTTGTTATTGTGTTTGTCTATACAATACCTGACTACACTGTCATCGGTCCCTCGATCATCCCAGGGCGCGGTAACCACCGTATCACCCATCAGGGCATATCCATAATACATATTATAAAAAATTTTTATTCCTGTTTGCGGATCAGAGGGATCCGGATCAGGAAAGGGAAAGCCGGCATAATATTGTGTCAAAACTCCTGTTTGAGGGTCCAACTTAGCTGTTCCCCGGTATTTTTCAGTTGCCTCTGCAAGCTGCCGTGGCACTTTACTGATTACATCTCCTTTGGGCCTTAATATAAAACTCCAACCCTCCTTAAGCTCCTTTATCAAAGAAGGAATTATTCTTCCCTCTACTTCCTGCCAATTATCAGGTCCGATTATTTTATCTCCCGGTTTTGGCTTTAAGACTAATTCATAGCATAATGCCGGTTTAATCAAAAAAAAGCTCAACATTAATAAAAATACAATTGGTGCATATTTAATCTTTCTCATCTCCATCCCTCCATTTACACTATAACCATTTAATATAATAAGAAGATTTTTTAGGTTTTGTCCAGCCATGGTCAACCACAACCCCTACCACATATACCTTACCCTTAAAAATACCGAGTCTTTTTCCTTATAAAAGCCCAGCCACTCATACTGATGCCCCCAGTAGTTCACATAGGTAAGTTCAACATAATATTTCTCGGACCAGGGTGGTTTCCAGGTCATTCTCGGCCTTATCATTCCATTGCCGGCCACGTCATAGGCGATTATGAGCTCAGGTTTGTAAGTATCACTTAAAAAACTTGTGTTTGCCAGCAGGGTAAACCTTGTGGTTGTTTTCTCAATGGGGGTTTTGTAATTTATGAAACGAAGGTCATCGTCGCTTGCAAGTATCACATCCTGGAACATCTGTCCAGAGACAAACAGAGTGCGGTAAGGATCCCATGGATTGAGCCATGGGACAAAAAATTCCTTATCAAACCCCAGCATGTAGCTTATCGTATCTTTTTCCGTTACAGCGTTTTTTTCTCGGGGATCAAAAGTGTTATAAGGTTTATTAGGGTAATAAGCAACTTCGCCCCGGAATACTGCATTAAAAATTTTGTCATCAAAGTAGTTGAATGATCCGCCCAGGATGTTCTGCCTTTTGTATCGAACTGAGAACTGCGGCGTGTAATAGTTAACATCCTGGTATGCGGCATTTCCTGTTGGTTCTTCCACCAGTTCTTGCTTGACTTCGTGTTTTATGCCGCCGTAGTGGACCACCGGTGAGTAATTGTGGCCGTAAAAATCGGCAAAGGTTAGGGTCATTCTACCCACTTGAGTCATGAGCCTTACGCCAACCCTGGCCTGATCCAAATCAGACTCAGGAGTCCGCTTGAATACGCTGGCAGCCCCTATCTGATCACCGTCAGCAGGATTGAACCCGGCTTCAGCAAGATCACCCATCATGTTGGGATATAGCAGGTGTGGTGCTCCGCCGGGTCTATCTTCCGGATGGGGCGCCCACCTGCCCCCGGTGGGTGATCCCTTGTTCACCCGGTTTTCCGCATCATCAATCATTGGGACAAAGACAAATTCCAGATTGGTAAGGATGCTTAAATCATAAACGACCCGAGCGGCATACTGGGGGATTCTTGTTTCTTCCAGGGCCATAATTCCCGGCGATATCCAGCTTGAGTCAGAAGGGCAGACCACATCCAGCAGGGTAAAGACATCGGTCTCTCCCCAGATGATGAACTGTTTTCCTGTTCTTACATGGAGACTTGGGGATAAATCCACATCCAGGTATAACTCATAGGATTCAAAATCGGTCTCATTATAATAGTCATCAGGTAAGGGGTCGAGCCCCATATCTGCCCTCACATTGTCTTCCAACTCATATCCCATCTCCCTCACAAATCTTCCCGAGGCAAATAACCTTGCCTCCCGGGAAAACTTAAAAAGAAACTCCGGGTTGAACGTGGACCTGAAAGCAGTACATTTGCCCTTTCCTTCCTGCCCGACCCTCAGTCCGGAGAAATTTTCCATATATCCTCCGAAGGAAATTTCTCCGCTTTCTCCAACCTTGAAGTTCATGGCGGATTGGGCGTTGGCTGCAAAAATGAATGCCATCCCAAAAACAATACAAGCGACTAAGTTAAAGCGTTTTATCATTTTTTTCCTCCTTTTTTATCATTTTAATTTATCATTTTAATTCACCAATCTATCTCTACATTTTTCCTCCTTTCTACTTAGCGTCCTTATAAACAAACTTCGGTTTGATAAGAAAGATGAGGGTCGGCAAAAGAAACATGGCCCCCAGCATATTCATGATCAGCACAATACACAATAAAAGCCCCATCTCGGCTTGAAATCTTAAGGGTGAAAAATACCAGAATATGAGGG
>DAOWNY010000112.1 GCA_030642325.1 Deltaproteobacteria bacterium | reverse complement strand
TCGATCCTTCAGGGTTTAGACGGTCTGCCTGAGGACAGTGTCCACTGTGCCCTATTGGCCTCCAATACCCTGAAGGGGGCTTTGGGGGATTATTTAGAATTCAAGCGGGAGCCTTGGAAGAAGACTTACCAAAGGAGATAAGTGATCCGTTTATAGACTCATTCTACTATTCCCTAAGTTTGGCAAACAAATTTTGTATCCTGAAAACTCGATTTGATGGTTGGAAGCTCCATTTATTTAAGGTTGCAGTTGTAACTTCATCCTACTTCCTTTTAGGTTCCTTTTTTGTTAATTTTATTAACTAGTTAAATAAGTAAAGTTTACAGGGGGGATTAAGTAATGGAAACAAAGCAGTACGGATGGAAGGGATGGAAGATGCCGATCATGCACCCGGGTGATCCTGACTATTGTGAGTTTGGTTGCCCAATTTGCAGAAGCGCCCGAAAGGGGAATCCATTTGCCAGGGTATTTCAAAAAGTTGAAATTTTGCTGACTTTTGGGGGATGCTGGTGGGGCAGGGCAAGGGAAAAAAAGTACGGGGTTAAGCCCAGCGAACCATTGCCGCCGGAGAAATAATCAGGGCTACAATTGGTAATCAATTTTAAAAACTTGAGAGAGTAGTTATCAGGGGCCTTTTCATTTTATCGGCCCCTTTTTTTGTATTTATCAAAATGATAACTGCTCAAAACCGGCGGTTGATTAAAACATATTTATCCTTGCTTTCGTTCCATGGAAAGTGCTAAAATTCTTTTACCATAATTTATGGAGGAAAAAACTTCTGAGGGTATAAGGAAAGTAAAATTGAAGTGCATATTTGGACCGGTTGCTTCCCGCCGGCTGGGAAAGTCGTTGGGAATCGATCTAATCCCTTACAAAACCTGCAGTTTTGATTGCATATATTGTGAATTGGGGAAGACTACCAACATATCCATTGAGCAAAAAAAATATGTATCGCCGGATATTATATTAAATAATCTAAAGTTATTTCTGGATAGTTTACCAGTTGCTCCCGATTACATTACCCTGGGCGGTTCCGGGGAACCAACCTTGAACTCTTTGCTGGGTAATATCATCAAAGATATCAAAAAACTTACTTCCATCCCCCTGGCAGTTCTTACCAACGGCTCTCTTCTATTTTTGGATCACATAAAAAAAAGCCTCCTTGAAGCGGACTTGGTCGTGCCTTCTCTCGACGCAGTAACCAACAGTATTTTTCAATATATTAACCGTCCCCACCCCTCTTTAAACATCGAAGAAATAATACAAGGGATTATCGACTTTAGAAAAATATTTAAAGGGGAGATCTGGCTGGAGGTTTTATTTTGCCGGGGGGTAAATGATACCGATTCCGAAGTAAATAAGCTTAGAGAAGCGATTGATCGGATTAATCCTGATCGAATTCAGTTAAATACTGTAGACAGACCACCTGCCGAGGAATTTTCCCACGGGGTTACTGCGGAGCAGATGGAGATCATTAAAGACGGAATAGGAGAAAAGGCGGAGGTCATTACTGAGTTTTTCGGGACTAATCCCCCCCCTTCCTCTCCGGTAGATGAAAAGAATATCTTAAATTTACTGGAGAGAAGACCCTGTTCTTTAGAAGAGATATCCCGGGCGCTGGGAATACATCAAAATGATTTAATCAAGAAGATTGCTTACTTGAGGCAAAAGGGGGACGTGCAATACCGTATACATAATCGTAAGGGGTTTTATCAGGTTCGATGACGCGGTATTGTTTTGTGTATGTTCAAATATTCGTAACCGTTCACGGTTCTTAAGCTCACGGTTCTCAGTTCTCAGTTCACGGTTTTTAAAAGCTAAACGCTTGTGTGCTGACAGCTGATCACTCAACTTAAGGTTGGAATTAGATCGGCAAATGTAGCGAGATCAAACGGATGTTGAATGGTTTCATGCAAAAGCTAATAGCTAATACCTGACCGTAGAGGTCAAAATTTTTTGGAGAGATAATTAATAAACTTGATCAGACAAGGTAATTATTTTGCAAGAAAAAATTTATTGTCCGTTTTGTGGTAAAAAAACGGTAAGGAGTTATCAGGACGGAAGAATACGTTCTTCCTGCCGGAATTGCGAGCAGATTCTTTATGAGACACCTTTGTCGTCGGTGGCTGCTCTGGTAAAAAACGAGAAAGGCGAGTTGCTTCTGGTGAAAAGGGCAGTAGAGCCGGCCAAGGGAAAATGGGGGCTTCCCGGAGGGTTCATTGAAATTGATGAGACAGTGGAAGAGGCGGCGCTTAGGGAATTAAAAGAAGAAACAGGGCTGACGGGAGCGGTAAAGGGCTTAATTTCGGTTGTCTCCCAGGTGAGCATATTCTGGAAGAAATTAGTAATTATAATCGGTTATTGGATAGAAGTTCAGGATCATAGCAGATTAGAGCCGGGCGATGATGCTTCAGATGCCGGATACTTCAGTTTGAACCAGCTTCCTCCCATCGCTTTCCCTTCTCATCAACAGTTAATCAAGATTTTCACGGAAGGGGCAACTGATAGTTGAATATCCCAAATTTACTGACCATAATTAGAATATTGGCTATCCCCTTTTTTATGATATTTTTACTTAATGGAAAAATCGGATTAGCTTTAGCCGTCTTTCTTTTTTCTGCAGTCGGTGATGCGCTGGACGGTTTTATCGCCCGGGTTTACAAGCAGCAGACGGTAATTGGTTCTTACCTGGATCCTTTGGCGGATAAGTTGCTCTTAAACGCCTGTTACATTACTCTGGCGATTCTAAAGGTTTTTCCCAGCTGGTTGGCGGTTATTGTAATTAGTCGGGATGTGGTAATTGTGGGGGGAAGCTTGATCATATATATTGTTACTCAACATTTACAACCCAAACCCACCTTTATCAGTAAGATAAATACCTTTTTTCAAATCATCACGGTTTTGTTCGCTCTTTTTTTCAGCCATTTTTATCGGATTCCCCCCTGGTTTAATTATTTAATTTGGATTACCGCTTTTTTTACGGTCTTAAGCGGATTACATTATATTGGTCGGGGGATAACCCTCTTAAACCAGGACCCCGGGAATTAGTTGTAAAAAATTCTGCCGGCACATAAAGATTGTCCTCCGGTTATCCAAAAAAAGGTGGGATTAACGGGCCAGGATTTTGCTCAAGAAAAGTCTGGTCCGTTCATTTTTCGGGTTTTTGAAGAATTTTTCCGGAGGTGCGATCTCAACCAGACGCCCTTCATCAATGAAGGCTACTCGATTAGCCGCTTCCCGGGCAAATCCCATCTCATGAGTAACTACAATCATGGTCATACCCTCGTTTGCAAGATTGCGTATGACATCGAGGACCTCATTTATCATCTCCGGGTCCAGGGAAGATGTTGGTTCATCAAAAAGCATAATTTTGGGTTGCATGCAGAGACCGCGGGCGATGGCTACCCGCTGTTGCTGCCCGCCGGATAGTTGGGACGGATAAGAGCCTGCCTTGTCGCCCAGACCGACTTTATCCAGAATTTCCTGCCCCAGCTTCCTCGCCACCTCCTTTTTCAGCTTTCTTACTTTTATCGGGGCAATGGTGATGTTTTCTATGGCCGTCATGTGGGGATAAAGGTTAAACTGTTGGAAGACAAAACCGATTTCCGCACGTAGTTTGGTTATATTGGTCTCCCTGCCATGGACTTTTATGCCGTCAATGATAATTTCGCCGCTTTGCAGGGATTCCAAGCGATTAATGCAGCGAAGTAAGGTGCTCTTTCCGGAGCCGCTGGGACCGCAGACCACCAGCACTTCCCCCGGTTCGACATTCAGGTTGATCTCCTTTAAGACGTGGTGTTTTCCGAACCACTTATTTACGTTTTTAAAGGTAATCATATCTTTTATTCCCATGGCAGCAATTTTTTTAAAAAAAGTCGGCTTAATGTCATTGGGGCGAAGCAAAGTAATCTTTTTTTCAAAACCGGTATTTCCCAAATTTCATACGCTTTTCCAGTAGATTGGAGAACCGGATGATGGGATAGCATATGATAAAATAGAGGATTCCCACCAGTCCGAAGACCATGAGTCCTTCAGGAATACGCTGAACGGTCAGCCAGCCCACCCTGGTGATGTCAACTACCCCTATAACGGAAATCACCGATGAATCTTTAATCAAGAGGACATACTGTCCCACCAGAGGCGGCAGAATGGTGGGCATAGCCTGGGGCATGACCAGGTATCTCATTTGTTGATAAGCGGACAGACCCGAGGCTGCCGCCGCCTCTTTTTGTCCTGCCGGTACGGCCAGGATGCCGCCGGCCACGATTTCACAGATGAAACAGGCTGACAGGTTGGTCAGGGATAAGACCGCCGCGGGCAATGCGTCCAGATGTATCCCCACATCGGGGAAAATGAAAAAAACAATAAACAGCTGGACTAAAAACGGTGTGCCACGAATAAGATCAACCCATCCTCCGATCAGGAACCGCACCGGTTTTATCCCTCCAGCCCGGATGACTCCCAAAAAAAAGCCGATGATGGTTCCTCCAACAAGGCTGAGAATCGAGACGGCAGCGGTTATCCCCAGTCCCTTGAGGAAGAGCGGCAGGCTTCCAATCAGCTGTTCTAAATAATATCCCCACATTTTCTTTTGTCCGAATCTCAATGTATCTCACGGAAAATGAGCCGTTTCTGCGACCAGCTCGTAAGACTCTTGAGAATATAGTAGATGAGAAGATAAAAGGCGGCGGTTGTCAAAAAACCTTCCACCGGCATAAAACGTTCCGAGGTTAAGATCTGGCCGGCCCGGGTAAGCTCCATGATGGAAATGAGAGACAGCAAAGCAGAATCCTTAACCAGGACTATGGCCTGACCCAGCATCGCCGGAAGGGTCGCGCCGAGGGCCGGGGGGAGAATGATGTAGCGCATGCGTTGAAAATAGTTCAGCCCGGAGGCAATACCGGCCTCAATATGTCCGGACGGTATGGATTGAATGCCCCCTCGAATGATCTCGGCCATATAGGCACCGCTGTTTAAAGTCAGGACCAGGATGCCGGTCATTTCTTCGCTCATACGTATTCCAAGAGAGGGGAGACCAAAATAGACGAGATATAACTGGGCCAGGAGAGGTGTTGAACGGATACTTTCTATATAAATAACGGCAATTCGGGCAAGTGGCCTGTAGTGACCTATGCGCATAGCGCATGCCGCCGTTCCGATCAACAATGCCCCAATAAGCGAGACTGCGCTAAGCCACAAAGTCGCCATAAAGCATTGCGAATAGAGTGGCATGTACTCTAGAATAATTCGGAAATTGAAGGCTTGCAGCATTTTTTTTAACTGAATTCAAGATTAATATGTATCAGCTCAATAAACAGGGGTAGCTTGTATCCGGATTCCCGCGAAATCAGTGTTCTTTTTTCCAGTCCAGTGTATTTACCCAGTAGTTCATGTTTTGCTCCAAGCGGCCGTCCAATTGAATGTGGAGGAAGAAGAGGTTGATCCATTCAAGGAGATCCAGCGAGTCGTAACGCACTGCAAAAGCAAGCGGGGTCCTGGAAAGTTGGCCGGGCAGGATTTTGATACTGTGAGGTGGGAAATTGGTCACCTGACCCCTGACGGCCGAATTGTCGTTTATGCCTATGTCCGCATATCCTTTTAAAACAGCGTTGATCAATAGCGGTCCACCGCCTTTGTAGGATTTGATTTTAGCCAGGGGAAAAGCCTTTTTAGCCTCTGTTTCTCCTATGGAACCAAGTATTACGGCAATGGTCACGCCTTCGCTCCGGCAGTCGTCGATCGAATTGAATCTACCGCCTTCTTTGGTGAAAACAATACTGCCGGTATACATAAATGGGTCACAAAAGGCAATCTTCATCGCTCGTTTCAGTGTAGGGGTCATGTCGGCTGCCAAAATGTCTGCCTTTTTGGAAAGCAATGCAGGAATGAGGCCGTCCCAATCAAAGTTGAGGATTTTGATCTTGACACCCATCTCCCCGGCCATCATTCGGCAGAGTTCAATTGAGCTGCCGGTTCGCTTTCCGTCTTTATCAATGAAACTGAAGGGTGGCCCCTGAGTCTGGCAGACAACCCTGAGTTCTCCTCGCCTGGCGATATGGTCGAGGGTGTCCGCTTTTGCAAGTCCGCAAAGACC
>DAOWNY010000154.1 GCA_030642325.1 Deltaproteobacteria bacterium | reverse complement strand
ACCGGAAATGAGATAAGAAGGAATACCCGTCCTACCAGGGCCGGGTTGAAGGGGTTGTATCCCAGTCCTCCGTAAACCTGTTTTCCAAGAATTATCGCTACCACCGCCCCGATCGTCACCATCCACCATGGAGAGGTGGGAGGAAGATTGAAAGCCAGGAGTATCCCGGTTAAAGCGGCGCTGCCGTCATTGACGGTAATTTTTTTCCCCATCATTTTTTGGCTGACAGCTTCACAAATTATCGATATTCCCACCGAGATTGCCATCACCTTCAGGGCATTAAGGCCAAAGAAGTAGATTCCCGCCAGTGAAGCGGGCATGAGGGCGATTATCACCGAATACATTATTTTGGGGATCGATTCTCCGCAGTGGATGTGGGGGGAAGAGGAGAGGATCAACATTTCTTCTTTCATATTAATCCTTCCTTCCTTTTGCTCCAATTTCGGCCTTAACGTATCGGATAAAATGGACCAGAGGACGCTTGGCCGGACAGACATAATTGCATGAACCGCATTCAATGCAATCCAGGGGATGGAACTTTTCCGCATCTTCGATAAGTTCTTTTGCGGCAAAGTTACCGATCGTATTGGGCATAAGCTTCATGGGACAAACCAGGATGCACTTCCCGCATCGGATACAGGGACGAAATCCCTCCTTTTCCACTTTCTCCCGGGGAATAATTAATATACCTGTGGTTCCCTTGATCACCGGTATATCCAATGAATGTTGGGCAATTCCCATCATCGGCCCTCCCATGAGCACTTTCCCTGCCTCTTCGGTGAGGCCGCCGCAGAATTGAAACAACTCCCTTACGGGGGTCCCGATTCTCACCTTCAAATTTTTTGCCTCCATGATGGCGGCTCCGGTAACAGTGGTTACCCTTTCTATCAGGGGAATTCCCAGGCAAACTGCGTCGTAAATTGCACCAACTGTCCCCACATTTTGCACCAGAGCTCCCACATCCATGGGCAATCCGCCGGATGGGACCTCCCGGTTGAGGATTGCTTTAATCAAATGTTTTTCTGCTCCCTGGGGATATTTTACTTTCAGCTTAACCACTTTAACCGAGGGCTCATGATTTAAACTTTCGGTAATCATCTTGATGGCATCGGGTTTATTTGCCTCAATACCGATGAAGGCTCGTGAAACCCCCAGAATTTGCATTATTATCTTAAGCCCCCGGATGATCCGATGGGGTTCCTCCAGCATCAAGCGATGATCGGCGGTTATATAGGGTTCACACTCCACTCCGTTCAGTATAATGGTGTCAATCGGTTTTTCCGGGGGGGGACTCAACTTAACCATGGTAGGAAAGGCAGCTCCGCCCATCCCAACCAGGCCTGCCTCCCGGATTTTATTTTTCATTTCTTCCGGGGACAGGTCAAGAAAGTTTTCCGTAGAATTGAGACCTTCAACCCATTCATCTTTCCCGTCCGACTGGATTAAAAAAGCGGGTAAATCCTTGCCCGAAGGGTGGGGAAAATTTTTTATGGCAGTAACTTTTCCGGAAAGGGATGCATGGATCGGAGCGGTGACAAATCCCTTTCCCTCGCCGATTTTTTGCCCTTTTTTTACCAGCTCTCCCTCAACGACAACAGGATTGCAGGGTGCACCCAGATGCTGGCTTAAAGGTATAATCACCTGATCCGGCAGAGGAAATGTCTCAATCGGTTTTTTTTCCGAATACTCTTTATTTCCGGGAGGGTGTATCCCCCCACGAAAAGACTTCATTTTCATTTTATCAAGTTTCAAAAAGCAGATTTATTTTTTAGTTCGATTGCTTTATTCTTGCATATTTCCCGACAGAATCCACACCCGATGCACTTTTTTGAATCAATGTGATGAATTTTTTTTGGTTTACCTTCTATTGCCTCGGTTGGGCAGACCTTAAGGCACAGGGTGCAACCCGTGCATCTTTCTTCCAGTATTTTTGCCCGGGAAGAAAAATCTGATAAATCCGATATGGAGCCGAAGGGGCATTTGAGAACACATAGTCCGCAGTTTGTACACCTTTGATAATCAATAACCGCCAGGTTATTTACGACCACAACTGCGTCAAAGGGGCAGATTTTTTCGCATGTGCCACATCCGGTACATCCTGTGGTGCATACTTTTTTTATTACATTGCCCCGGGCATTTGAATTGCACCCTACAACTATATACTGATCATTCGGTACAAGGGAAATTAAACCATTGGGACATGCTTCCATACACTTGCCACAGCCTACACATATTTTTCGCCGGATTACCGGCAGCCGATTTTCATCCATGGTAATGGCATCAAAGGGGCAGGCCTTTTCGCAACTGCCCCAGCCAAGGCAGCCGTATTTACATTTTTTATGACCCCCGGCGATCAATGCCGCTGCTTTGCAGGTTCCAATCCCCTGATAAATAAAGTGGGAAGGGGCCTCCCCTCTGCCCCCCCTGCAATGAACCGCGGCAACCAGATTTAGGGCTGTCTTCGCTTTTACTCCGACAACTTCACTAATTTTATATATGGTTTCATCATTGATGGAGAGGCATTTGTACGGTTCTGTCTCATGTTTTAAAACGGACCGGGCAAAGGTGCTGCAACCGGGATAGCCACAGGCTCCGCAATTGGCTCCGGGAAGAAGATTCTCGATCTCTTCAATCCTGGGATCAATGTCCATGGCCAGTTTCTTGGATGCAAAGGCCAGCCCCAAACCGGCGACGAATCCCATTCCTCCCAATGAAATAACTGCAGAAAGCATAGATTCTTTACCTGAAAAAGATATAAGACGGGGATAACTACTCAAAATTCAGAAGTCAGCATTTCAAAAGGCATACACCCGGCATGAAAAATCTGCCCGTCCGATATAAAACGAAATTAAATTGTTTGTCAAGGTCACTTAACCAGTCCGGAGAAACCCATAAAAGCCATAGAAAGAACCCCGGCAGTAATTAAAGCGATGGCGGTTCCCTGAAAAAGTTTGGGTACATCCGCCTGGTCAATTGCTTCCCGGAGACCGGCAAAAAATACCAGGGCCAAGGTAAAACCCAGAGATGCCCCAAAGCCAAAAACCATTGTTTCCAAAAATGAATACCCCTTTTGAACATTAATCATTGCGACTCCCAGCACGGCGCAATTGGTAGTAATCAGGGGGAGATAAATTCCTAAAGACAAGTAAAGAACGTTACTTACCTTCTGGATAAACATCTCTACCAACTGAACCAGGGAGGCAATTACAAGAATGAATGCAATGGTTTTCAGGTATTCAAGCTGGAAGGGGACCAGGATAAAACGATTGATCAACCAGGTGACCACCGAGGCGATAGTCATAACAAAAATTACCGCCGCCCCCATCCCAAGGGCAGTGTCTATCTTTTTAGACACCCCCAAAAAGGGGCATATCCCCAGAAACCTGGTGAGGACAAAATTATTTACTAAGATCGCTCCTAGCACTAAAAGAAATATGTCAGCCATAACTTTTTAAAAAATGGTTATTGAAGAATATTGACTGGTTGCGGGTTGCCCCATGTCTGCCAAAAGGTATCTTATCTGAATAGCCGCACTTTATAAAGATTTATTTTTTTGGTATGGCAAACCATACGGATGACCAGGCTAAATGTGAGTCTCAACCGCTGAATCGAATGCAGATTCGTAATATCGGCTGGTGTTTTGATGGCGTGTAATATCGGATAGAAAAAAGATCGCAGGAAACCGGTTTTAAAAAAATTGCAAAAATATTATATACTTATGCACTATGATGAAAAATTTCTAAATAATTTAGATGGTAAGAGGCCACCTGCGAATAAACTACCGGATTACCAGAAACAAATACGATTTAATTGTAAAGATCCGGAGAGGTATTAACAGCATATCCACCAAGTAGAATTTTATTGTTTAAGAAGATAAATTGAACTCACCCGGGTTATGACAGCTTGAAAAAATATCAATTCCGGGTTTTCTTACCCACCAGATAAAATTTATCCTCAAAATTCCATTATATTGACTCTGGATACGGAACAACGGTCTTTAACAAAACTAGAAAATTGATTGTATTGTAACGTATTTGCTTATCGCCACGTATTGCAAGATATATTACATCGAACCTGTAGGCAGAAAAAGAATTGTGCGTTTTTGAAGCTCAGGAACAGAATCATATTCGAACTGCGAGCAGACCGCCTAATATGTATATTAATAAAATTAAAGAACCACGGTTAACATACACTAATGAGCCATAAAAAAGCAAGGAGTTTTATTTTCGCACTGGATATTAGACATTAAGCCCTGTTAATTTTTGCAGCACCCCATAATAGGCAGCTCTATCCTGTCAACAGGTTGATCTGAACCATTTTTTTAAAGACAAAGGCAAGCATTACCATAGGTTACGTGGGAGCATGGAATTTATAGAGCGAGTAAAATTGTCTAATGGGCATATCGGCACATGACGAAAGAGTATTGAAGTAGGGGAATCGTGTTAACTTCGAGAGCCTTCTGTTCCCTATGGTAAACCATTTCGACCTTGTACGGTTAGGTATTAGCTATTTAAGTGTTAGCTTTTGCATGAAACCATTCAACATCCGCTTAATCTCGTTACATTTGCCGGTCTAATTCCAACCTTAAGTTGAGCGATCAGCACGCAAACGTTTAGCTTTGAAAAACCGAGGTATTACGGGAGCAAGAAATACCACCCGAGGGGGGATCTGTTTGTACTAGCAAAACATCATGTGATCATTTTGGCTATTAGCTAACTGCTAAAGGCTAACCGCGCAGCTTGAACTGTTTTGGGGTTTTTTTTTTTT
>DAOWNY010000017.1 GCA_030642325.1 Deltaproteobacteria bacterium | reverse complement strand
TGGGCCGCAGCTGCTACCTGGGACACCTTTTCAAGAAGAGACAAATCCTGGGGGTGGTTGCTGAACTCGTAATCTCCTATCAAGGCGCCGTAAGAAGACCCTCCGAACATACCGTATTCCTCTTCATAAATCATTTTGAAGAGGGCCGATTGATCGAATTCGCTGGCCTTTTCCATATCTTTGAGGAGGTCTTTTTTGGAAACATTCAGCACCCTGATTTTTAACCTTTCCCCTGTTTCACTTTGATGCACCAGGTAGTGCAATCCCCTCCAGGATGCCTCCAGGTGTTGAAAATCAGGATTATGCATAACTTCATTCAATTGCTTGGAAATAAGCTCATCAATCTGACTGATCCTAGAGTTGATCATGGCTTCAGTGTCTTTAGAAACCACCATCTCCCCCTCCATGATCTGCCCAACAAACTCGCTGACCAGATCCTTGGCCCACTCTTTTTGAGTTTCCTCGCGGGCTATGCGGCCATCCTCGATGATTCGGTCCAAGACACTCTTTTCTTCTTGAACTTCTTCACTCCCAGCAGATTGTGGTTGTTCCTCCAGCTCATTTTCAGCCATCTATTCCTCCTCCATTATTCATTTTTTTCTTCCGTTTTTTCTATCCCGACCTCCTTCCCAAGTTTTTCAATAGATTCTGTGCTGGAAACGACCTCCTGAAGCAGTTCATCAAGTTTATCGTTTCCATCTAATTTATTGAGCAAATCGGAAAGTCTACGTCTAACCTCTACCAGTTTACGCACGGGAGTTATCTGATTAGCCACCTGTTCCGGATGAAAGTCATCGATGGACTTGAAACGGAGTTCCACCGCCATTTTGGTGTCATCATCCGCAAGCTTATTGTCCACCTTAAAAGCCACTCTCGGCTTTATACCTTCCAGAACATTGTTGAAATTATCCCGATCAATCTCAATAAATTTTCTATCCTTTAGTTTGGGAAGCGGTTCATCCGGCTTTCCGGATAAATCGCCCAGCACCCCCACAACAAAAGGAATCTCTTTCATCTCAATGGCGTCACCGATTTCCACGTCATAGGTTATTTGGACCCTGGGAGACCTTACCCTGTCAAGCTTGTGCTGCAAACTTTCTTTTGCCATATTCTAAAACCTCCTTTCCATTGGAAATTTAAACCTTGTAAGTCATCGCCTTGGTAACATCTGTGGTGCATAATCTTTGGAAGAGCACCTTTGCCCTGCCCAAATCGTCATTGGAGGGTTTTCCCGCCGTCAGGCATTGATAGAGAGCGTCGAGTACTTCCGCAATCCAGAGGGGGGATTCCCATCTCTCCAAGTGCAGCTCTTCTATTAATGCATTCAATTCCTCCACGATGGGTCTGGCCAAATCGGGTCTCTCGGCCTTAAGGCACAGTTTGGCCATCAGGAGTCGACAACGATTTCTTTCCCGTAAAGAGGGTGCGTTACAAGAGGCGCCCAGAAGGTGGTTAAGGGCTTTTTTTATCCCGGAACTCTCCAGTATAGCAAGGGATTTATCCCAGATAATCCGCTCCTGAGATCCTGAATCAATAAACCGGGTAGCCGGCAATACGGGGGGAGTGGCCGTTGAGTGAATATCGGGCTGGGGCTTTGATGACTGCAGATCACCCCCCTCTCCTTCGTTCTTTTCGGGCTGGACAGACACCTCCTCGCTCCCGGTTGAGCCGGGTTCCGGGGCAGGCTCAAGCTTTTTTTTATCCTTAATTACCTTCGCCACGAACCGTTCACATTCTTCCAGGGCATCTCTAAATTCAGCTAACCGGGGAGCATCGGACCCAAATTTTTCATCCAAAATCTTGTCAAGTTTTTTGAACTCCTTCCGGCATTGCTCAAGGTCTTTTCCCAAAACCTCATAATAGGACCTCGACGAGATGCTGACCGCGGCATCGAAATTCTCGGCAGTCAATTTACCTTCGACAATCAATTCGTCACGTCTCTTCTTTTTATTGTCGTCCACATCACCGTACTGGTTGCGGATACCGGCCTCACTGCCCACCTGACGCGATTCCTGCCACTTAAACCAAGAATAGCCGGTTGTCACACTGCTATCGGTGAAAGGCACCTGTTTAATCCCTGTCCAGACTTTTTCGTTGATAAATTCAATGGGACCCGCCCTGAAATCGAGGTCGCCGTCCTCAATACGGGGATAAAGATGCTCCCAGTAATCGCTCAACAAACCGTTAATAATCCTGAGGCCGATAAAAAGCCCTCCAAACCCCTCGGTTTGAGTTAATGCCTCAATAAGCCAGGCAGCTATCTGCAAATCCTTGGTCTTATTGGTAAGTGCCTCCACCGCTACTGTGATTACTTTATCCCAGTCCGAAGTTTTGATTTCACGTTCCCATTCACCCCGGTCAAGCGAATCATCCGACCTCCTTGCTTCTTTAATCTCCTCAAAAACAGGGCTGTAGCGAAGATCCTCTCCAGCCGGTTTATCATCGGAAATCGGATGTAGGATGGCAGCCGTATCAATCTCTCTTTTCATTATTATTCCCCCCCGAGAAACGGGAAGTTCACACCTTGCGGCAAAATTGGGGCCTGGTGAATTTAAATACCCCCCTTGCCCTTAAAATTTTTTCATTCTATTTCTTTGAAATTATTTCTATTTTCGGAATTCGGATCTTCAGGTGTCGGCCTTGATTCCATCAAGAACCGGGGAGTTTAAATAAAATCTCCCTGATCTCAAGAATAGCCATCTCCTCTTCACCCACCTGAAAGACATGTTGGCCGATTCCTCGAAAAAATGATTCCCCAAGGGTAATCCAGTCAGTCATTCGGCCAAGCTTTATGCGATCATCTTCGTGAAGAAAGGAACTGGGATAGAGTACCGGCAGGTAGCAGTTCATGGTAAGTCCTTCCCATGTGACTATGCCGGCGGTAATCCATAGGAGATCGAAAAATGTCTTGGGAGATGAAACAGAAAGTTCTCTTATTGACTCAAAGGGTATCCATACATATCGCTCATGAACAATAGCCTCCAAAAAAATGGACAGGAAGGTATCCGTATCTCTGAAACCGTTAAAACTCTTGCCATTCACGGTTCCCGCTAAAAGCGGCCGCCGGTCGTCCACTTGACGAAAAAGAGCCTTTGCCCCATCAATCTCTTTTTCCCTCAGCTTGTCCAGGGCCTCATAATACATATCAAGATAAGACGGGGTCTCCGGCATAAAAGAAGGGCGTCGGTTCATCTGGAAAACCTCCGTTCTTTCTCTTTCCGCCTGGATTAAATTTTTGTAAACCTGCACTCCCGTCTCCTTGACGAAATCCTGAGCAACAATCGTATCAAGGTGGCGTTCTGCCTTATCCCATTCTCCGTAACAAGCCAACACTTGAAATAATAGAGTTCGTTTGCTCAAATCAGCAGGTGACAACCTAACTTCTTCCACCAACTGCTTTCGAGCCTCCGAAAGCCTGCCTGCCCTGATGAGTTCCTTTGAATCCATAGTGAAAAAACCTTTTATATTATTAACAAATCATAACCGTATCAAAATTGCAACAAAAATATGCTTTTAAAAAACATGTTTGCCTCTTCGCCCCCAATCCCCCCTTAAAAAGATAATCATGTCTTATCCTCCCGTGTCTTTAATCCAATCCGACCAGAGACGAACAAAATCGGCTGCCACCAAAGGCCGTTTAAAGACCGCCATAAAGGCTTCGCTGGGAAGTCCGCCCATAAAGACCGCATTTGGGATGGCCTTAGCCTTATTTTTTAAAAAATAGTGCCACAGACCAGCCAGGGCAAGCTGGTCATCAAGGAGTCCGTCTTCCAGGGGAACAAAAAACTCCGCCTTTTTTGCCAAGTACTCCGCCTTTTTATTCAACTCCTGAAAATACCAGGTTGATCTTTTCCGGGATGCATCATGAACAATCTCTTCCGGATTTCCCCGTTGAGTAATAAAATCCCCCCACTGGGGCGAAGGCGGCTTGATGAAACGAAGTTCATCTTCCAACTGCTTTAAATCCATAAATCTCTTGGTGGACATATATTCCATTTGACTCCAAACCCCTTCAAAGGTAAAGGGTATAAGATCCCACTTATCAGCCCAGCCGGCGAGAGGACCGGTTCCCATAATCAACATTGGATATATTCGGCCGATGCTGTCGCTGCTGTCCCTTCCCACGCCGCAAACAACGGTATCCCTCTTCGAACCTTTGGCCCAAAATCGCCAGGAACAAAGCCCGGAAGAAGGGCTTCGTCGCCCGCTCAACATCCGGTAACCTTTTTCCATCCAGTCAGAAAAGGCCCTAATCAACGTACCGTCTGCTCCCAGTCTAAAATAATCCTTGGCAACCGGATGTTTACCGCATGCAGCGAAATGCCAGTTCTCTGCCGATTCTACTGATCCCAGCATTTTACAATCTTCCTCGGTGCCCTTCCCGGGAGGGCAGCCAGAATCCTCAAGACCGGTTTATGGCCCCTGAACTGATAATTTGCCTTGATATACGATATTTTTAAACGTTTCAAATCTGCCTCCTCTTTGGGAAAGTCAGGGGGATAAAAAATTCGTTTTCCTCCGGCGAAATCCTTCAAAAACTTGGGAAATCCTAAATACCCGGTATACCTTTTCGTCAAAATCAGGTTGCCGACCTTGATCTGAAAAATAACATCCCTGCAGGCATCCGGCGACCAGTTAAAATTTTTACTGATCGGATAGTTGAGATTCACCATGGTTTTGGTCTCCCCGGCACATTGAAGCTCAAGGCGGGTCGCATGAGGCTTTAAGCGTGCACCTCGATTGGTATCAATGGGAAGACCCTTGATTGTAACCGGATAATTAGTCTTAACCGGCTTAGCTGCCTGGATTCCCCTGGTTAAAAAAGCAAGGAATGTACTCTCGAAAGGTATTCTTCCATCAAGGGATTTTTTTGCAAAGTAACCCTTCATTCGCGAACTTCTACCCAAAAAAGGCGCAGCATGACCTTTTATGAATTTCGTGACATAACCGTCTTTACCCAAAAGTAGCTGGTTTATGCTCTTTTGATCATAGACCCCCTCAATTTCCACCAAGACTTCTTTTTCCCAGCAATTCTGGAGATGACAAGCGGTTTCCATCCGCACAAAGGCCCACAATGAATCAATAGGTCCGGATAAAAGCTTCCAAAACACCTCATCTTCCGATCTCCCGCCCCCCATATAACTTTTTAGCTTAATAAAAGCACGCTTGGCCTCAAAAAAAGGCGATTCGCCGGCAGCCAGGTCTTCGCTGAACACCCGGGCTGCCATCCGGTATGAAGTTATTCGGGAGGCAACTGCCGGTGTAATCTTAGCCAGGGCGTTTTTATATTCCTGAAATGCCCCGGCAGCCATTAACTGATTCTCTAAAGTCTTTTTTCCTGCTGGTTGGTCGGTGCTTTTCCCCAATTTTCCAACCAGTCTTTTCCCTCTTTCGGTGACCTTGGCCAGGGTGCCTTTCCCTCTCAAGACACCTCCCCCGGCTGCTTGAACCCTGACGGCCTTCAACCCATAAACAAGACTGATCCAGGGAGGCAAATCCTTCCCCCTGCCAAGAATAAATTCCAGCTCTCCGATCATCCTGTCCAACAGCGCAAAATAAGGCCCTTGTCCTGCCGCTATTCTCTCTTCCGCCTGCTGCCATTCTTCTCTGCCCTTAAGCCGTTTAGCCCCTCCGGAAAAATTTATCCCGAAATCATGCCAGGCTTCAATGTACGCTCTGCGATACCACGGTTGAAACTCCAATTTTCCACCGGCGATAACAAGCGGATCAGGAAGAGCGGATTCCATCTCCTCAATAAATGAATCGATCACCCCTTTCCCTTTCCGGGTAAAGGCAGGCGGTATTGCCGCCCCCTGATCAAGGGGCGCGCTTCCCCCCCAGAAATCTTCCAGTTCCACCGGCGTGAGGGATGGATCCCCGTTGGCCCAGGTGACCAGCCAATGGAGGTTGGCCCCCTTCATTGCCAGAATGTGCTTCAGCCATGTCTCAAGGTCGTTCATTTCCTGCCTGAGAATACTTGAATCTTGTCGCCATAAGATATAATAAATATACAAATCGACAAACTTTTCTCTAATCTCGGGTAATATACCCTGGGTACCAATTGGTATGAGAGGGTTGTAGGGTGGTGAGGGCTTGACCATAAGTGTTTCCAAACTTCCACCCTCAAGACGGTTACGCAAAACATTGATCCGTCTTACCAGGTGGACCACGTGTTTCCCAATAACCTCGTCGGGAGTGTAGACAGAAAGATTTGTCATCCTTGCCGCCATTTTTTGATCCAGCCGAGCCAAAAAATCATCTTTAAATTGTTTGCAGTACTGCTCCTTAAGCTGATTTTCAGCTTTAATGCTTTCTTTCAATCCAAACCGGGGAATCCACCAGTTCCGATTTTGTCCTTCCACCCTTAGGGACGCCTGACGAAAACGGTTCATCACCATTACATCAGCAAGGACTTCTCCCTGCAGCACCGGGGGCTTCGAAAACTCATGGGAGGCATATCTCAGAGTTCGTAAATTTTTCACAAAAGAGAAGCTCAGCAACCCGCATATAGCTATTATTAGAGCAACCCATGAAGTTAACCCCAAATTTCTGGTTAGTCGGTTCCATTCAAGGGCACGATGGGTTGGGGCAAACAACCTCCTGTCCCTGGGTAAAATTCGGGAAAAAAAGTCATGGAGAAACAACCCCCGGCTGGTTCCCGGCAAAACCTCTTTTTCTTCAATAAGGCCCAGGGCATTGAGAAAGTGGGAGTAAGGACTCCCCTCCTGCCGCCCGCTGCTGAAATAAATCCCTCTCAGCATGGGGGTCTCCTGGTAAGGATTTTCCAGGAAAACCCCATTGCTGAAAGCAGTAAGACCTGCTTTCAATCTTTCGAACTCTTCCGGAAAAAGAAGGAGGCCCGGATCAACCCCTTGGGTATTATGTTTGTGCAAAAGAAGGAGTCGGAGATCTCTTAAACGATTTCCCATCAAATCCATGGCCCGATCCTGGAAGGCAAACACGTTGGTGGTAAGATCGTGATTGGTTATCCCCATGGCCTGATCCAGACCTTTGTCGGGTAGCTCATCGCAAAACTGGGTCATCCCCTGGACCAAATCACATTTAGTTATCAGAACATATACCGGAAATTTAGCCCCCAAAACCAGCATAAGTTCATCTATCCGATGACGGATGCTTTTACCGTCAGATTCCAGGACCTCGGCCCCCGATTCAAGCAATTTATCGGCCGCAACGTTTACCACCAGCCCATTGATCGGTTCCTTTTTCCTGTATTTGGCCAGGAGCGTGAGGAATTTCTGCCATTCTTCCTTGTCTCTCCCTTCGTCCACAGGAATGGCATACCTTCCTGCAGTATCAATAATTATAGCCTGCTCAAAAAACCACCAATCACAATTTTTAGTCCCGGAAATCCCGGAAGTGCGGATGGTCTCGGCAAATGGAGAAGAAAGACGGGCGCTCTTAATGGCGGTGGTTTTACCTGAACCGCTTTCCCCGATCACTAGATACCACGGGAGTACATAAAGGGGGTTACCGAATTTTTTCATATGAGACTTTTTCAGGGAATCCATGGCTTCCACCCAACGATCCTGGAGCTCCCGGGAACGCTCCCGGTCTTTATTTCCAAGGTCATTAAGATAGGAATCATCCTGGGCAATGACCTGCTGCACAAAACGCTGTTCGCGACGTCTCCGCCATATTTTTCTAAAAAAGGTAAACCCGAATCCCAGGCCCAGAAGGCCAAACAAGATGAAAAATCCCACCCACCAAGGCCAATCAAGTCCCAGTACCATCCCGAAAACCAGAAGGACGGACAAAAGAATTAAGGTCGTGATCAGAAAAACCTTAAGAATTTTCAAAAAAATCTGTTTCATTTAAGACACCGTATTTAAAAAGTTTTCACCGACGCTATTCAGAATAAAGCGGTAAATCAGATACAAAACCCCGAAAAAGGCAACCGGCATGCCAAAACAGATAAGGTTGAAAGTAGAAAAACGATATTTCCCCCCCTGGAAGTTACCCTCTTCTACTACGGGCGGGTAAGCCTCCGGAAAAAGCTCCCCCTTCTCCAGGGATGGTAGTCCCAGTGAACTGCCTGTAAGCACTTTCAAGTTAGACGTCTTCAACTGCTCCAGAAGATATTCATCCCCCTCATGACAATAGTGTCCCACAAAACCCATTGCCAGACAGAGAAAATAGACTTCCCTCACATCTCTTTGGTGTGGGCCAAGTGAATTCAGACGCTCAAAAAAAATTTCGCCTGCATCAGCGGTCTGATAATAAAGGCGCTGGAGCTGTTCTCCCTGCCATCGACCCTTTTCCTGCCAGGAAGAGCTCAAAATGGCCTCATCAACCCAGGAACAGATGGCAAAGCGTGCCAGGTCATAATCATCCCGGGTGAAACCGGCATTATCAAGAAACTTTTCACTCTCCGACATGAGGCGCTGAATATCGACCTTCACTTGATCAAAGGAGGGTTGCCTCGTGCCTGCCGTTTTCAAAAAATAGGCCACATAGGCAACCACTTCTATAAAACAGTCAGTCAAGCGCATTGTTAAGATCTCCCTACCACCATCAATTCTATCTTTAAATCCTCCGGGGCTGAATCCCAATACAGGGCAATGTTGTTCCCCTTTTGCACCTGGTCCCATTGGTCACCGTGGTGATCAATCCGGAAATAGGTCGAATGTGCCCGACGAGGCAATTCCTGAGGCGGCGTGGGTAGATGTTCCAGCTTGACACCGGGAAGAGCACGGGCAATCAGAAGGGGCAAAGATTCTCTTGAATTTAATTTGGCAATAGTCTGAAAAGAAGTAATGATCAATTGGGGGTCCTCTTCGGTTTCAACTACCAGGTAAAAGCGGTTGCGTCCTTCAAAAATGAGCGGGGACAACTCGGCGGTAAAGTAAGTTCCGTCGAATACCAGTTGAATCATATATTCCGGCCCTGCGGTAATCTCGTCCAAAAGTTTTGTAACTAATTCCTGGGCCGCTAAAAAACATTTCCACAAATTTTGGTGATCATAGCCGGGAAGCAGGGAGGTTCCATCTTCCAGCTCCCCCATCACATTAATTTGGTCGGAAAAAGTACTTAGTTCCCCGACCAGCTGTCGCAAAACGGCATATACCGTCCAGGGATGGACTTGCCTGGATTCCGTTAAATGAAAGAGGGGTGCAATGTACCTGTTGAGTGACCGGAGGGCGAGAAGATAGACCATGTCCCTTGATCCAAACTCGGCGGTATGTATGCCCCGCTCTTTTTTATAGGATTCAAGCTGCCGGCCCCGGGCTGCGATCTGATCTCTGATCTCCTTGATAAGTTTCATGAGAGAATCTGAGCCGGCTATAATAAGACATGGAGGAATAAACTGCTCCGACAGCACTATCTCTTCGCCGGACCTCTCCAGCTGAGCAATGGGGATTAGAACGTAATCACCCAGCTGTTCGATTTCTCTCCCCCAGAATATCTTAAGCAGATAGTTAAGTTTTCTCACCTGGGCCGACGGACCGCCTTGATGCAAATCCTGCACCTCCTCCGGCTCATCCGTAGTCACAAATCTGGAGGTCACATTGGTAAGGGTATCAAGATCAGGCTGTACGGTCACATTTTCTCCACTATTATTCCATTTCTTGATGCCGACCAATACGGTTAAGGGTTTACCCCCCTCAACCCAATCCTCTTCAAAAGAACGGGCCTCAATGATGGCATTGCCCGGGAACGCTACATATGTCATATCCGGAAATAAAAATTCACCTTTGAAAAGATTGAAAGAGCGATTCCCCAGGGCAGCCTTTTGGATCTCCAGATTCCCGGTCCCCCAAAGATGGGGACCAAAAAACTTATGAAAAGGAGTTAATAACGACTGGAAATAAACATCTTCCAGTTGAAAATAGTGGGGTTGTAAAAAAAGACCCTGATGCCAGAAAAGAGGTCTCTCAATTTGCATTATTCCCCCCAAATTTCTGAATTTGATGCGATCCCAAGACCAGGTCTATGTCAAGTGGCCCCGGTTTTGAGATTTTAGTGCGTCTAAAAAAACCTCTTTTCTCCACCACCACAGGTACTTCGAAAAGTCTTACGATTCCCTCTTTGTGGAGCTGATAATAACCGGCCACAATTCCCACATATTTTGCCCCTTCGGCACGGTCCAAAGCACCCGAGAAATCCTCTCCGGGTTGGACGGTTAAGCCCTTGGAACTGGCCACACTACCATCAAAGCGACTACATTCCAGGAGCCGATAAAGTCCATCTTCATCCTCGATAAGCTGAACAAAAGCATTTGGGTCCCTCAACTGATAGACACAAACATGGAGGGTGTGAGACATCCCCTCATGGAGGTTCAGCTGGGAATCGGCCTTTAAATGAAAACGAACGGCATCTTTTTCGTACCGCCACTCCTTGGGGGGTGCAACCGGCCGAGAGGCACACGAATAAATCAAGCATATGAGCAATAATTGACATCCTGTCTTTAAATATTTTTTCATCTTGTCCCCCCCATTATTATTCTCTGGATAATTTGCGACAATTTTTTTCAAATTCCCTCAGGAACTCCTTTGAAAAACGTCCTGATTGAAACCACTTTTTGCAAGAATGATATTTCTCCTCATATATCCTGAAATACTCTGCATTGCGGAAAAAACCGATCTTTAAGCCCTTGGCACCGGTCGCCGCCATCAAAGCGGGATCCAGTTCGGCAAGAATTTCTTGAACCTTGGTGTGGGCCGCTTGCTCAAAGGCCTCCTGGCTAATCAAAAAGGCTTTTTTGATCTGACCAAGATAGCTTTCAAGAGACTTGGACGGGGACTGGCTTTCTTCTTCAATACGCATACCGATCACCTGCCGGATCGTCTCCTCTTCAGGACGCTTATCCATCAGGGTTGTATTAATCACACTCACCAGCTGGTTGAGCATATCAAAAATAGTATTTAAGGATTCAGCCAACCTCTCCAAAAGCTCCAGGGATGTAAGATCAGCCTGGGAGACTTTTTTTCCCAGAAGAAGTGAAAAAAGCCTGGAAAGTATTTCTTCCTCAAGGTTTGAGTTCGCGGTTGCTCCAGGATCGGTCTGATCAAACACAGCCGTCAAATCTTCCAATGCTGTCAATCTGTCACTGACCGCAAGCGCCCCAAGGCTCTTTTCAAGAAACCCTTCAATTAAAGCTTCAGCCAGGGAAGAATCTCTGTCATAAATTTCTCTGATTTCATCGGCAAGCTGTCCGATGGACATTGGGCAGTTCATTTCCTATTTATTGTCCCTGATATCATCGAGATTAAGGATAACTGTCTCGGTCAAGAAATCATCTTCACCGGAATCATCCGCCCCCTTTTTTTTTAACTCAAGCTCGTTGGATTTTTCTTCCAAAGTGCTCCCTTTTTTTTCTTGATCAACATTTTTTTCCCCAGGCTTATGGGGAAGTTCCGAAAAAATCTTCGATTTATCGGCAGGGGAGATTATCACTGTTTCCGGGATATCTTCCGCCTGCGGCCGGTCGGATGGTGATATCTCTTTCCCAAAATCTTGGGAAGAAAGAATGACCGTCTCCGGGACATCTTCCGCCTGCGGAGAAAGACCGGTTGCCCGTTCCTCCGCCAAAGGAGAAGCCGTCTCCTCCAAATCACTTATCTTTTCTGCCGGCAGAACAACTGTCTTGTCGAGATCTTCTTCCTTGCTTTCGATGTTTATTACAGTTTTTTCAAACTCATCATCATCGCCTGCCGTCTCCTCTTGCCAACGACTTTTTATCTTGCAAAGGATGTCGCAGATGGCCCGATTCTCTGCTAATAGATTCGGCTGGACATAAGAAACCCTTTGCGAGAACAGGCTGTCCTTAATTTTCTTCCTTAAGTCTACCACTTTTTCCCAGAATTCGACCTTCCCCCATTGGGGATCCTGATTAAGGCCGGCCCTCAGCAGCGACCATCCTAATTCAAGGGAACTTTTCCAAAACAACTCCCAGTCCTTGTTTACGGTTCTCCCCTCGGGATTCCAAAAAATGTTCTTCGATAAAAAGGCCTGATTCATGCCACCGTCCATGGTGTCTTTAAAAGCATCTCCCTCGGGGGATACCTCGTCCACCATTTTTCCCAGAGCAGCATATATCTCTGCAACACCTTGCTTCTTGTTTACAAGGAGGCTATAAAACCATACCAGACCCAAAAAGTAAAGTCCATATGAGGGGGGGAGCTTAGGAAGAGACGGGGTTTTGCCGGTATCCCCCAATACATCTATGAGCTTTACTTTAAAATTCCAGAAAAAAGGCAGAAAACCACCCTGGTCAGTAAACTTAACCCATATCCGATCAAGATTTAACCCCATTTTAAGGAATTTATCCATGTTTGGCCCTGAAAAAATCGTTTGGATGAGCTCTCCCAAAAAAGAAAGTTTTAAATACAAAATTTCCAGAAAATACCTTTCCTCCCCATCGAAAAAAAAAGGCACCCTGCTTCCATAACCCTGCTTTAAAGCGTTCAATAATTTAACTCTTCCGGGCTGCCCCTTTTCACTCAGTTGGCCTTCAAGCTCCGCAAAAGACGCACCGGAAATAAGAGATAGAAAATCCAGAGAGTTAACTGACATAGCCTCAAACATCAACATATAAAAAGGATAAAATGATAAGGGGATGATTCTCGAAACAACTAAATCTTCCGGTCCATAGCACTCCTGATGCCTGTTACATTCCGGACAAGGGGACTGACCCCCCCGGTTTTTACCGGAGTTAAGGAGGCCAAACTCCCTGATCAGATTCCACCGGTCCTTTAAGAAAGCAGGGTCAGAACTCTCCCGGGAAAACACATAAAAATCGGTTTTACCCTGAGAAGCTTGACAAGAGGGACAAAACAGATAACGCCTGAGGGAAGTTGAATAGGGTTTTAACTCCAAACCACTTAGCAACTCATCATTTGCGCATTCTTGCAGGGGCATTCCACACTTGCAGCAATGAGGATGGAAATAAATTTTCCTGTGTTGACAATAAAATAAGGGTTGGAGGGGTGAAATCCCATCCCCTTTTTTTAATTGATCAGCCAGCATAATCGGGAAATCATCCCGATAATCCTTCCCTGAATAAAATAAGAAGGTCTTCTGCCACCACCTGTCAACATCCCGGTTGCTGACAGGCCATAATTCATCCTCGGCCAGAAGATACTCATCCTTTTGCAATAACATAAATACCCGTTTAATTACACTTCCTGCGTCGGTAACAAACCTGGCCTCAATAAGGCGGGCTACCGGCGACGATTCCCCTATCATTAAAAAAGGGGTGCGTGATCCCTCTATTGCGGGACTATCCTCGGGGAGCAAAGAAATCCTTAAACCTGCCGAATCCTTGGTGAGTTTAAGATAAGGAAGCAAAGAAGGCAGATCATTATTGTTTTCCATCCAATATCCTTCGAACCTTAAAATTAATGACAGGGTTTGGAAGCGGGCTAATCATTTCCCAATTATGAGCAAAACGAAGAAGCCGTAACTTCGACGGTCTGATCCGCACCAGGCGGAGAATTTGAAATAAGTGAGATTTAGAATGATCGAAAAGTCTTACAACGGGAAAGTCCTGTTTTGCAAAGCTCTCTTTGTGGTTAGTTTGACCGGGACATAGAGAATTTAATATTATAATGGTCAGGGTATGTCAAGCATCTTTTTTTCTCCAAAATCTGACCAACACCCAATATTTACCAACTAATCCACTAATTTTTATTCATCTTTATGGCTGAAAGGTCGACATCATCCCAATAAAGTTTACCAAACCCCGGGGATAAAAGATAGCTGAAAATTGATGAATTATTTACCACGATTTTCTCCACCCTCAACAAACTTATTCAACCTGTGCGGTTAGGTATTAGCTATTTAAGTGTTAGCTTTTGCATGAAACCATTCAACATCCGTTTGATCTCGTTACATTTGCCGATCTAATTCCAACCTAAGTTGAGCGATCAGCTGTCGGCTAGCAGCGTTTAGCTTTGAAAAACCGAGGTATTACGCCAGCTTGAAATAACACCCAAAGGGTGAAAATTTGTAATAGCAAAACATCCTGTGATCATTTGGCTAATAGCTAACTGCTAAAGGCTAACCGCACAGCTTGAAATTTTTAGGAATGGCGTTTCAGCCAATACGATATCTCTTTAAAATTCGTGTGGTTAGTAAGAAATATGGACCCTCAAGATAAAAAGCAAACAGTTATCAATTTTTTGCGGAGTGAACTCAATAGCCATTAAAGTAAAGATTCAGCTACACTCACGCGCAAAAGTCGGGCTACAAATTCAATACATATAGAGAGTAAGCGGAAAAATGAAATGCGGGTATTATTTGAGGCAAGGGATGGGAAAAGGAACACAGCAGGCGCTGGTTATTTCGTAAAATGGCTATTGATTTGGCCAGACCAGTCGGGAGAAAATTATCTTTACTCCACCAACTTATTTTTTATGGCGTAATGAATTATTT
>DAOWNY010000226.1 GCA_030642325.1 Deltaproteobacteria bacterium | reverse complement strand
CTGCGGGTTGGTTTACTTGAATCCTCGACCTACCTTTCAATCCATGGCTGATTATTATCCTCCTGAGTACTATGACATAACTATGCCCAATAGAATCAGCCCTTCCCCCGATGGTTTCAGGAATTTGGTTACCAATTTACTGGTGATGGCAGGAAATCGGGGAAGAATCAAGTCGGTGGAAAAAAACCATATTTTGGACAGGCAGACAAAATTATTGGACTTAGGCTGTGGAAATGGTAATTTTTTATATGCCCTTAAAAAACAAAAGGGATGTGAGGTGGCAGGAGTAGAGTTTTGTGCGGAGATGGCAAAATATTGCAGTTCTCAACTAGGTTTGGATGTCAGAGAGGGGGTTTTACTGGAGAACAGGTTTGCAGATGGATGCTTTGATGTAGTTACCATGTGGCACTATTTTGAGCATGAATTTAATCCACTGGGGGTGCTTTGGGAGGTTAGGCGGATATTGAAAGACGATGGTTTGGTGGTGATGGAAATACCAACCATTGATTGCTGGCCTGCTAAGTTGTTCAAAAGTAAATGGTTTCCCCTTGAGGTTCCCCGGCATGTGGTTCATTATTCCCCCAAAACCATTGAACGGATCTTAAACAAGGCCGGATTCAAGCTGATTGATATAGAGTATCCCTCGACACCCGGATATACATCCGTAGCCCTTTTTTACGCTCTGGGGCTGTCGGCCAGAAATTTTTATAAAGGTTCAAAGCCAAATAAGGTTAAACGTTTTATTTATAAACTCATACTTTTACTGCTATTTTTTTTAACACTTCCCCTGGAAATTTTATTTCTAACCCTTAAGCAGGGTGACATTATAAAAGTGTTTGCTTCCCCGGTTCAAAAATAATCTATCTACAAGCAAGCCGGATGAACACATGCTGCCTGACCGTTCATTTATCAATTTTTTTCAAGAAATATTACGAGCAAAAACAAAAATCTGACGTGAATCCGTAAACAGGAGTAATGACTCGGTTTAAAGATATGCTGAAAAAAAAGATAATTTTCACCCCGGCCTCCAACATAATCTCCCATACCGGCAGATGTGTATCATTAGCCCGGGAACTCAAGAAAAGAGGCCATGAAATAATATTGGCCGGGTCGCCGAGATATCTTCAGAACCCTCAAATAGTAGGGGAGGATGAATTTGGCTATTATGAGCTGAAGGATTTTTTAAGCGAAGAGGCCATGGAATCACTCCGTACCATGAAAAAGACTTATACCCGAAAGACAATCCTGGAATATATCAACTCAGAACTGGTTATGTTGAGAAAATTGAGGCCCCACATGGTTATAACCGATTTCAGGTTGACCATGTCGATTTCTGCAAGGTTGCAAAATATCCCGCTGATAGCCCTTCTAAATGCCAGGTGGGTTCCCCAATATTTTAATGGAACGTATAATGCCCCTGATTCTCACCCACTTCCTTTTTTTGCCAAACGTATTTTAGGAAAAAGGATGGCAAATTTTCTCTGGCCGCATTTAATCAAATTGATTCAAAGATATAAATTAAGCCCTTTCCCCTGGGCTTTAAGAAAGTATCACTTGGAGATCAAGAGATATCTACCTGAAATACTGATTGGTGATTATAATTTGATCCTGGATACCAGGCGGTGGGGGCCTACTAGAAATTTGCCTCAAAATTTCAAGCAAGTGGGACCGATCATTTGGTCGCCTGAGTTGACGATGCCGGACCGGGTAAAGGAATTGGGGGCCGCAAAGCGTTCTGTTTATGTAACCATGGGAAGTACCGGTGAGAAAAATCTTTTTGGGGAGATAATTAAATCCTTCCTCGATACCGATTACCACGTAGTAGTAAGTACTGGGGGGCAGATTGAGATAGAAGGCAATATGATTGCAAAAAATATTCACCTGGAAAAATATTTGCCGGGAGAGAAGGTCATGGAAGAAGTTGACATGGTTATTTGCCACGGGGGAAACCAGACTGTTTATCAGGCCATTAAAGCGGGGACTCCATGTTTGGTGATTGCCACCCATTTAGATCAGGAATGGGCGGGAGAGGAGATAGAGGCCCATGGCGCAGGGATATTTTTAACGATGGTTAGAGTAATGGCAAAGCCTTCCCTGATTATGGATTCTACCAGGAAGATGTTTGATAATATGGAGAAATATCAGAAAAATATGGAGGGACTTCAGGAGGACTTGCTAAAATACGACGGATTGAAGGATGCGGTTTTAAACATAGAAGGATTCATGCAAGAATCCTTCGGGAAGTAATATTATCCTGTTCGATAGTTTTTTTTAACCAATGACCGGTTGTTTGCAGGCCTTCTTCAAAGCTGACCCTTGGTTGATAGCCCAATTCGTTTTTTGCCTTTGAGGTGTCAAAAACCGCCTGAGAACTGGCCAGGTAGACACCGTAACGGGTAAGAAGAGGGGGAGTTTTCGATCTAGCGGCCTTTGCCCACAGTTCCAGAAAAGAAGCAATCAGGTAAGCCAGGGGGAAGGGGATTGATTTCACCGGTGGATCAATATTGAGGAGGCTCGCTAACTCTTTGATGAATCCATTGAAGGTAATTTGTTCGTCATCGGCAATGTTATAAATTTGACCCACCGCTTTCTTGCCGGTGCCGGCCAGAAGCAGTGCATCAACTGCGTTGGATATGTAAGACAAGTTGATTTTTTGGTTGCCCTTTCCGATAAAAAAGAATTTACCGGACTTAAGCAAACTGATAAGCCTCGGTAAAATGGTTGTGTCTCCCGGCCCCCAGATTACGCTGGGGCGCACGATTACTACGGGCAAGCCTTCTTCCCGGTAATATCTCATTACCAGTTTTTCAGCCAGGACTTTGGTTTTGGTGTAAGATTCAAAATATTTTTCAGGGTAGGGATGGCCTTCGTCACTCAACCAGTGATTTTTGCTAATGTCCAGAACAGTTAACGAGCTAACATGGACAAAACGCTCCACTTTTTCCCGAAGAGATGCCTTCAGAAGATTTTCTGTTCCTTCAACATTAACTTTAAAAAAGGGTTTTGCAGATCCCCAGTCAGAAACCTTGGCAGCACAGTGGTATACTATAATGCTGTCTTTGACGGCGCAAGATAAGATGTTTTTATCCGTGATATCACCGTGGCAAAGTTCAAGTCCGGGTTTGTTGAGGAGGTTGGGATTGACGGTTTTTCTTACCAGCGCCTTAACTTGATAGCCTTGGTTGATGAGGGCATCAATCAGATGGCTTCCTAAAAAACCCGATGCACCTGTAACCAAAACCTTCATAATTTAATTTTGTTTGTGTTTTAAATAAGTTGCAAGCTGTGCAGTTAGCCTTTAGCAGTTAGCTATTAGCCAAAATGATCACAGGATGTTTTGCTATTACAAGTTTTAACCCACTGGGTGTTATTTCCTGCTGACGTAATAGCTAACACCTAATAGCTAACCGCACAGGTCAAAATTATTTATCTGACAATCTACATAGAAACTGATTTTATGAAACCAGGGGTTGGTCATAACATCGACTATCAAATG
>DAOWNY010000190.1 GCA_030642325.1 Deltaproteobacteria bacterium | reverse complement strand
TTCATTAAGGGCGGATACTCGTCGGAAACAATTTATGGCTGTGCGGTTATTAGGTATTAGGGATTATGAGAGATTTTAAAGAGCTGAAAGTATGGCTAAAAGCGCACCAATTGGTGATAGAGGTCTATCGTATTACAAGGGGGTTTCCCTCTGATGAGCGTTTTGGTCTTGTATCTCAACTTAAGCTGGAATTAGATCGGCAAATGTAACGAGATCAAGCGGATGTTGAATGGTTTCATGCAAAAGCTAACACCTGATAGCTAATACCTAATAGCGCAGGTCGAACAATTTATGGCAACTATTCAGCGGAGACAAAATATTTGACGGGATTAGCATATTTCTCTACTTGTATCCTTTTTCTTTCTGTATCCCGATCATCACTGATATTAACCCCGACACTAACTCACCAGCGGAACCATCTTTACCTTAAGCACTTTTTTTGTCCCCTCCCCTACCCTTACCCGGTTGTCAATTCTGTATCCTGCCACCCAGATAATCGTCTCTCCGGATATCAGGAGAGGTGTCTCTCTTCGCTTGGCCAGGGGGATTTTTTCATCGATAAAATAGTCTTTTACCTTTTTTTTGCCCTTCATCCCCAAAGGCTGAAAACGATCTCCCTTGCGAAAATTTCTGACTATCAGAGGAAAATGGATTTTATCCAAGTCAAAATGTGCAAAATTCCGGGCAAAATCTTTCCTTTCCCAGTCGAATGGATTCTTTGAGACCGTAAGCTTCATCACTTGTCCAACTTCTTTCAAGTTCACTTCTGCTTCAGGACTCCCGATCCTGTAAAAAAAGGGTTGCGGAATCAATTTATCCCCCCCACTCCTTAAGGTTAATTTATCATATTCTTTTATTGCCATGACCCTACGTGGAAGATCAATAGACCGGTTGGGGCTGCCACACCGAAGCATATCCAACACCGCCTGCAGGTGGAGATAACTAACACCTTGCAAGTCACCCGCAACAGCTGCTATGAATTTTCTGATGATTCTGGACTGCAAAGCTTCATGCAAGTCCAAAACAGCTGAAGCATCAAGGGTTACAAAGTTATCTCCCCGGGTCAGGATAAGCCCTGGGGATATTTTTTCCACTACCTCTTCCAGATATTCATCATCTTTGCGCATAATGGACGATAAATGGATGAGATTTTCTTTTAAGCGGGGGTTATAGTCGTTCAAAAGGAGGGGAAAAAGGCGAAGCCTTATTTTATTGCGGAGATAAACCTCCTTTTTATTAGAACTGTCAGTCATAAAGGAAATGTCTTTTTCTTCAAGATAATCCTCAATCTCTTTTCTGGAAACTTCAATAAGGGGGCGAATATAGCGATGATCTCTTCGGGGAGGGATCCCGCTTAATCCCCGGGTTCCCGCTCCCTGCAGGAATCTCATCAACACTGACTCTGCCTGGTCATCCCCGTTATGACCCAGGGCTACCCGATTCGCCCCATATCGCTTTGAAACTTCCTCAAAAAAACGGTAGCGCAGCTCCCGGGCCATCTCCTGGGCCGACTTTCCACTTCCCTTCTGTGCGGCGGGGACATCAATGACCATTGATTCAAAAGGAAGATTGAGTCTTGAGGCCAGCTCTTCAACAAATCCCGCTTCCAGCTCTGATTCTTCCCCCCGGAATGAGTGGTTAAGGTGCGCAATCATCAAAGAGAGATTCCATTCGTCTTTAAGTTCAAAAAGGGCATGAACAAGGGCCACCGAGTCCGCCCCTCCCGAGACACCAACCAGCACTTTATCACCGCGACTCAGCATACCATATCGGATGATAGTTCTTCTCGCCTTTGCTATGATCATAAAAAAATTTCTGTCTGTTTGGATATAACTAATGAAAAAAAATGATGGTTCAGTTGAAAAAGGCTGGCGGGTTGATCTTAAGGCGCAATACCGAGGATCAAAAAAAGGCTTTTAAAAACACCTGCCGGCAGAAATAAACTCCAGTAAAAACAAATCCGGCCGAAGCATTTCGCCGGTAATTTTCAATATGATAAGCGATCCTGGGCCTCAAACCCTCCTTGATTATGAATATGGCCCTTAAACCATCCGGGCCAGGGTTAGCACTCCAACCTTACTTGCCCCTGATTCAATCAACTCCCTGGAACACTCATTGGCCGTATATCCCGTTGTATATACATCATCTATTAACAGTATTCTCCTGTCCCGGATTTTTTTTTGTTTTTTTACCAAAAAAGCGCCTCTGATATTTTTTAGTCTTTCTTTCTTTTTTAAGCCCGTTTGAGGATCAGTGTACCTCACTCGCTTCAATACCAAGGGATCCAAAGGGATGTTCCATTTTTTCCCTACCTGAGCTGCCAGCAAAAGGGACTGGTTAAAACCCCTTTCCCTTAGCCTTCTTTTATGGAGAGGGACGGGTATGATCAGATCAAAGTCAATAAAATCCCACGGGTAAAATGAACGGTCGGCCAACAAATTCCCCAGAGGAAAAGATAGGGGAGTTTTTCCTTTGTACTTAAACTGCCGGATAATCTCTAAAAACTCACCCCGATAATAACCAACTGATTTTGCCCGGAAAAAGTATTTTTTATTAAGGAGGCATTCCGAACATATACGATCCTTTCCCACCTGTGAGACAAAGGGGATGCCGCATTTTGAACAGGTCGGACCACTGATTAATCGTATCTTTGAAAAACAACCGGAACAGATCAATTTTGACGAATAATCTTCGATGAAGTTTCCGCAAATAAAACAATTGGGAAGAAAAAGAAAATCAATAATGGTAGAGATAATTGATGCCACTAAAAATCCTTATTATAACTCATCAGTCGCCTTGATAAACCTCCCGATATCAATTCGAGCAGCCCCTTTCCAAATTTTTTCCAAGCTATAAAAAGCTCTGGTCGGTTCATAAAAGACATGAATAATTACATCTCCATAATCTATTAAAACCCATTTACCTTCTCTGAACCCCTCTACCCCCAAGGGGTAGACCCCATTCTCTTTCAAGGATTTTTCTATTGAACCGGCAATCCCCTGAACCTGCCTATCGGATCTCCCGCTGCTGATTATGAAATAATCTGCAAATGATGAAAGCTCACTTATATCCAAAACCAGCAAATTTTTAGCTTTTTTATCAACCGCCGCCTGAATGCAAAGTTGGATCTTTTTTTCTGAAGTTATCTTCTCTTTTTTATCTGTCATCTGCCCGTTTTCCATATATCTCCTGATATCTCGAATTTAGCGATAAAGTTTATGGGTCCGAATATATTCCATCACATTTTCCGGTAAAAGATATTTAATGGACTTTCCTTCCCTTACGTACCTTCTTATTTTCCGAGAAGAGATATCCAGCAAAGTTATTTCCTGAAAGTATGTATCAAACCCATCCTTTCGAAAATATCTCTTCTTTTTCGGGTCATAGGAAAACTCATGGGAAACTCCCGGAGGGAACGGATTATCCATCGTCCTTTGTTCGTATCCCGGTCGGGAGATTACAATAAAATTGGTGATGGAGAAAAGCGTCCGGTAATCTTTCCAGGCTTCAATTTCTAAAAAGGCGTCAATTCCCAGAATAAAAAATATCTCCATTTTTTTGTCGTATTTCCGTATAAGATACTTAATAGTTTCAATGGTATAAGATTTACCTTCACGCACTAATTCAATATCCGAAACAGAAAAAAAAGGATTCTCCTTGATGGCTAAGTTAACCATGGAAAACCGCTTTAAAGGATTGATTACCTCCTCTTTCTTGTGGGGAGGATAAGCAGAGGGAATGAAAATGATCTTAGCTAAATTTAGACCCTCCCTGATTTCCTCTGCGGCCCGCAGGTGACCATAATGGATCGGATTGAATGTCCCGCCTAAAATTCCTAATCGCATATCTTCATTGTCGTAACGATTTAACTTTCTTTAACACGGCTATTTGATGAAACTAAAATAAACCGTATCCGTTCACAGTTTTCGGTTTGCAGTCAACTATTGCCTGAATTGAGCACTTAGCCTTTAGAAGTTAGCTATTAGGCAAAATGATCACATGATGTTTTGCTATTACAAGCTTTCATCCATTGGGTGTTTTATTTCAAGCTTGCGTAATACCTCGGTTTTTCAAAGCTAAACGCTGA
>DAOWNY010000152.1 GCA_030642325.1 Deltaproteobacteria bacterium | reverse complement strand
GGAAGGAGGGCCAAGTCTTCCTTTAATTATGTTTGATACCGGTGCTGATGGCGCTATTTTGCTGCACAATATGAAAGAGTTGGGCATTGAAACCAAGGATATAGGAATAGTGGTAATTTCCCATGACCATTGGGATCATACCCGGGGGCTTTCGGCTATTCTCAAAGAAAATGAAAGGACGAAAGTATACCTCCCCGGGTCATTTCCGGAGACTGACTTTGAAAAGAGGGCAATCAGAGTTAAAGATATCTTTCAAATTGGTGAAGATATCTTTTCTACCGGGGAGCTTAACGGCATTGAGCAGTCTTTGATTATCAAGACTGATAAAGGGATAGTTGCTGTTGTTGGATGTTCCCATTCCGGAGTAGAAAATATTCTGAAGGTTGCTTCCCAATTTGGGAAACTATATGGAATTGTGGGTGGGTTCCATGGATTCCGCAATTATGAAGCTTTGAATGACCTATCTTTAATTTGCCCTTGTCACTGCACCCAATATAAAAAAGACATCAGATCGCTGTTTCCGGATCGGTCTTTAGAATGCGGGGCCGGGGTGGTTATTGATCTGTAGTGTCAAATTGATTCTAAAATTGAAGCTAAATCTGCTGAACTTGTTTTAAGCTCTGTAAAATGAATGTTGATGAATTCCCAAAAAACCGCCGGTGAATACAGACAGCATGATGAACATCTCCGCCCCCATGTTCTTTAAAACGGGGAAAGGTTGACCAAAAAATCATTGGTGCCGTGCCGGAAACGGCCGTTAAGCCAAAATTGAGACCATTATTTTTTAACCTGTTGAGGTAAACAATAGGGTGAGGTTTTACCCCATAATGAGGCAAAAAAGTAAGCCATTAAAAATTGTTTAATAAAACTAACCTGATTTAAATGGGAAAAGGGTATAACCGGAAGATGGATGATATTTAATGATTTAAAAAAAGGGGGGTATTAAAATGAAGCGTAACATTGGAAAAGTTGATCAGATTATTCGCGTAATCATCGGTATTGTTATCATCATCCTGGGAATATGTTTCAAGAGCTGGTGGGGAGCTATAGGATTAGCTGTTATAATTATTGCTGTCCTGGGATATTGTCCTCTTTACGAACCATTTAAGATTAATACCTGTAAAAAGGTTGAATAAAATTAATTCGTGAGAACATATCCGGACTGTCTGCATTGCTTTTTTCCCGGGCAGGTATGGTTATTGCCAGGGGACAGGGTAATTTATGAATCCTTAAGCAATGAAGATAAAAGCATGTTTTTTTCTTTTGAAGGCGAAGTGTTCGGCAGTGGCCGGGGATTTGGGAGTAGGATAGGGGGCACTGTTTTGAAAAGCCAAAAGGGATAGGTTTTTTAGGTTTGTTATCTGGATAAATTCAATGAAAAGTTATCGAAGAACATATTACAATATTTTTTCTTATTTTTACGATATCATAATTCGCTTGCATTCCCAGGATAAAGCAGGATACCTGCGAAAGTTTATCGTAGATAAAGCTAATTTGGTTGAGGGAGACCGGGCACTGGATATCTGTACCGGTACCGGATCTGTGGCGATAGAGCTTGCCCGGGGCGCTGGAAATGATGGTATGGCAGTGGGGGTCGATTTTTCTCGGGGCATGCTGGATAAAGCCAGGAATAAAGTAAAAAAATTGGGAATACAAAACGTACACTTTGTGGAAGCAAACGTAAGTGAATTACCCTTTAAGGCAGATTCTTTTCATGCGACTACTTGCTCGCATGCCTTTTATGAATTAAAAGGCGCTGAAAGGGAAAAAACGATAAAAGAGGTGGTAAGGGTTAACAAAAAAGGGGGTAGGTTCTGTATGATGGAACATGAAGTACCGGAAAACCCCTTCGTAAAGATGCTTTTTTATCTCCGTATGTATACCATGGGATCGAGTGATGCCAAAATATTCCTTAAAGAAGATATCCTCCCATTCAAGAGAGAATTCAATAAGGTAAAAAAGGAGGTAACCGTTACCGGTAAGTCCAAATTGATCTGTGCCGAGAAATGATAGAGAAAATAGCGCATTATTCCAGGGAAGGCTCAATGAAGCTCAATATTATGTTTAAGAAATATTTTATTGATGTGATAATAGCATACTTTTTTGTTAGTTTTGGGTTTGTTTCGGCCCAGGGATGGGAAGAAGAAAGCAAGTGGGAAATCAGCGGTTACTTCAAAAATGCCAGTAGCTGGATGATAAGTGGGGGTAATGCCAATGAAATGTTAAAGTGCGAAAATATTTTCCAGTTGGAACCAATGTACCGACTCTCGGAGGATATTGAAATTTTTGGAATTTTTCGGGCATACTACGATGCGGTATTTGATCTGGAAAAAAGTGGCTGGACAGATGGTTTCAGGTTTAAGAAGGAGATCAAAAAAAATAATACAAATACTGTTTCCGATCCTGTGCGGGAACTCTATGCCAACATTACATGGGGAAGGTTGTTTGTGAGGCTGGGAAAACAGCAGGTAGGCTGGGGTGAGGCTATCGGGATGAAGATGTTGGATGTAGTGAATCCCCAGGATATGAGAGAACTCAATCAGTTGGATTTCGAGGATTCCCATATCCCCTTGTGGATGGCAAATTTCATCTATTATCCTCCCGTAATGGGTACCAGCTTACAATTATTGCTTATCCCCGACATCGAGCCCCATTATATCCCCCCTGCCGGTTACCCCTTTACCCCTTTGTTAGTAAACCGATACCAGCAGTTGGAGGATCAGGGTATACTCCACTTAAATAGAGGCCCCAATATGGGTAAAAGCATCTCTCAGAATGTGAAAAATATGGAGATTGGGGTGAGGTGGTATCAAAATCTGCCCTATTTAGAATACAGCCTCAACTACTTTTACCATTGGAGTGATGTACCCGGTTTGTATCCGGGTTCCCCCCTGTATCCGGATTCCCCCCTTTATACACCCATGAATTATGACCTAAAATATAACCGTTTCCATACCTTGGGCGGTTCTTTTACCAGAATATTCGACCGCTTTTTTGGCCTGGAAGGGGTGTCATTAAAGGGGGAGATAGCGGCCCACTTGAAGGACCGGGTTCATTATGCCTACACCAGCCCACTTTCTGATCCTACCAATCCCTTGGGGATAAAGATGGCCAAGACCGATAGTTTCAACTATTATTTGGCATTGGACAAGTTTTTTTTTACTGACTATCACGTATTGTTGCAGTTCTTCCAATTCATCTCTTTGGATTATGAGGAAGGTTACTTTTTGGATGAGGTAGACAGTGTGTTTTCTCTTTACCTCTCCACCGATTACCTCCAGGAAAGAATACTGCCTGATCTCCTGTGGGTATATTCCGATGACGGGTCCCTATGGTTTCGGGGCCGGTGCACATTGAAGCTTACTGATTACTGGTCGTTCAATATAGGAAGTAACCTCTATTTTGAGCATCCCTATGGTGATCAGGACAATGTGTTTTTGGAGGCGAAGTATGAGTTTTAGAGGATTATCCCTGGACGGGTTCCGGTTCCCCCCGTTTTGATAAATGATTTTGGGATAAAAGATATTGACTGGCTGCTAAATAGGAAAAGGAGGAAAAAATGGGTTTAAAATTAAAAGAAAAAATCCTGCCGGCGAGTTTAATTATTATTTTATTTTATGCTTCTTGCTCTTTTGCCGGCCAATGGGTGAATCCCAAAGACCGGTTCAAAGACCCAAATGAAGTTCGACTTCAACGGGGAAAAAAGGAGCTAACAGAGATAGAAAAGCATGAGATAAAAAAATACGGAGTTACCGGGCTTGAAGTTATGACCTACTCCTTTTTTAACATGGAACCGGGATATCATGATGAAGCATCATGCAGCAACATTTATAACTATATCCCGGGGCAAGAGATCCTTAAAATGGTGGTCATCCACAAAAACATCTATCTCTATAAAAATAAAGCAGCCCTGGTAAATCTGGAAGGAATTAAGCCCGGGAATGTAATGAGAAGGTGATTCAGCACAATATTGTATCCACCGGTGGTGGAGCGAGAAGGCAATAGCTGTTATACCTATCTAAAATCGAAAGAATTTACCAAACCCGCTGATTTTTTTCGCTATAGCAGGAAAATAAGGAGGGTAACCCGGGTTCCAACTCTTAAAAACGAAGATGCTGCTATCGGCACCGAGGCAAGTTGGTATGATTTCCATTTTCATCAACCCTGGGATAATGAATATAAAATTTTGGGGGAAGATATCATCAGGGGCAATGACTGTCTGGTGATAGAGAGGAGATCCAAGATCTACCCCGATTTCTACCTTGAAAAGAGCATAATCTGGGTGGAGAGGCATAATTTTTTGAAGTTACACGAAGAACAGTTCGATAAGAAAGGGAAACTTTTAAAGGTAATGGATTGGGAGTGGAAACAACTGAAGCCTTCTAATCATTGGGTATATACCTCTTGGAATATAGTAAATCTTAAAACTGGAGGAAGATCTCTTCTCCAAATGTTTGACCATGAGTTGGATGCAGGCCGCAAGGAGAGGGAATTTGATGCCATAAGGATGACCGAAGAAAAAATTTGGAAGAAATGCGGAAAGGGGCCTCCGCCCGTCAAGAAACTCTCGGATTTTCCTCCGGCACCGGAAGTGAGAAAGGAATTCTGGAATAAGCGGGGTATCAAGCAGAATCAGTAAGACAACAAAGGGGTCAGCCCTGGAAAGTAGAAATCAGCCTCTCTACCTGACCCCTTACCGCACTGTTCTCCCCCATCAAGCGCTTTATCTTTATGCCCGCCTTGCTCGCAGCCTGCGACATCATCTTGAATATTTTCCCTATTT
>DAOWNY010000015.1 GCA_030642325.1 Deltaproteobacteria bacterium | reverse complement strand
CTGGTTTCCATCGATTTTACAGGAAATACCCATTCATCCATCGTTGACGGACTATCCACCAAAATGATCGGTAAAAGAATGCTGAAAGTACTCTCCTGGTATGATAATGAATGGGGATTTTCCACAAGAATGGGAGAGATGGTTGCCTATATAACTAAATAAGGGTAATAATTCACAGTTTTTAATAAATTTGTAACAATTAAAGACTTTTTAGTATTATCCCTATCCTTAATTATAGAAAAACTGCAAAAAATGTTTGTGAATTTGGAGAAATAATTGTATATAGAGGAATATCTTCTTAAGTAAATAGCTGGTGGGTAAAAGTATTTTTATTTAGCCGCGGATTAAATATTTTAAAAAAGTAAACAGGTTTACCAGGCAAAAACAATTCTTACAATAAATATAAAATATAAAGCTGCTAAATGGTTAATAAATGGTTAATAAATGGCTGTTAAGTAAAAGAAGGGATTTATTTGTCAGGGATCTGGTAGAAAATTTTATATTGGCCAAGATCTTTTTTGATCGTATCTATAAAACGTATAAAAAAGAGAAGAAGATTGATTTTGAGGAAATGGATTATTGGGTGGGAACCGAGGTAAGGCAAGGTACTTTATGGATATTAAAAGATCAGTGTCATGCCCTTTTTCGGGATAATAAATCAGATAATAAATCAGATGAAGGGCTATGCGGCTATCTTTTTGATTGGACCTTCGGTTCCCTCTTTCATGAGTGTATGAAACTGAAAGAAAATATTTATCAAATAAAAGCTTATAAACCCGTAAATTTGCAGTTTAAAGAAAAGCAAAAAGATAAAAGCGGTAATATTAAAGAGATGTTGGGGGAAGTTAATAAAGTTATTGAAAAAGCGGAGCAGGATTTAACAGAGGGGATAGAGGGAGTACATTTTCTCTTTGCCGAAGGGGCAACCCAGATAAAAAAAATTTTCCCTAATTATTCCCAAAATGGTTTACTGGTTAGATTTTTAGTTGAATATAAAGAGTTGGTTGATCAGGCGTTTGGCAATGGTTCCCTCCAGATAATAATTGACTCCATGTATGTTAATGGATATGAAGCCGCCTATGTTGTAATTGGCAAAAACTATCTGGACGGATTTTGGCATAAAGAAGCTGTAGCGGCATTTAGTAGAGCATTGGAAATTAATCCGAATAACATTACGGCAAAAAAAGGGTTGGCTGAGGCAGAATCCAAAATATTTAATTAAGGACTATAATAAATGATTCGGTACATTAATGAAATAGACATTAAAAAAAAGAGGCTTTTAATCCGAGTGGATTTTAATGTTTCCCTTGATGATTATGGAAATATTCGAGATGACAGCAGAATTCGCGCTATCCTTCCCACGGTAGAGTATGCCCTGGACGAAGAAAGTAAGATTATTCTATTATCCCACGTGGGGAGACCGGGGGGGAAGATTAAAAAAGAACTCAGTATGGCCCCCATAGCTAGAAGACTTAAGAGATTATTAAAAAAAGAAGTGAAGACGACAAAGGATTGTATTGGTAAAGAAACAGAGGAAGCGATTAATGCAATGCAACCCGGCGACGTTTTGTTGCTGGAGAATGTCAGGTTTCATAAGGAAGAAGAAGAGAATGACGATACATTTGCAAAAAAGCTGGCAAACCTTTGTGATGTATTTATCAATGATGCCTTTGCTACCGCCCACCGGGCTCACGCCTCTACTGTCGCCGTAACCAGATTTGTTAAAGATTGCGGTGCGGGATTTTTAATGAAAAATGAGCTGGATTATTTTGCAAGAGCGATGGGAGACCCGATAAGACCGTTAGTGGCCATTATCGGCGGTGCCAAGGTTTCGAGCAAACTGGGGGCGATTGAGAACCTCATTGACAAAGTGGATAAAATTATTATCGGCGGCGCGATGGCCAATACTTTTTTAGCAGGTGTGGAATGCAATGTTGGTAAATCAAAAATTGAACCCGAATATTTAGGCATAGCAAAACAGATTTTAAGATCCATCAGAAAAAAAAAGGTTAAAATATATCTGCCGGTTGATTGTGTAGTGGCGGATAGATTTGATCCCAAGGCGGAAACAATGGTGGTACCAATTCAGGAAATTCCCGACAGCTGGATGGTTTTAGACATTGGGCCGGCCACGGTTACCCTGTATGGTGAGGCCATACAAAACGCAAAGACTATAATCTGGAACGGACCCATGGGGGCCTTTGAAATGGATCAATTCAGCCGCGGAACCTATGCAATGGTAAATCACGTGGTTAATACCTATGCCCTAACCATTGTTGGCGGGGGCGATACCGATGCGGCTATTCACCGGACCGGGGAATCTTCCAAGTTCTCTTATATTTCCACGGGAGGGGGGGCTTTCCTGGATCTGATGGAAGGTAAAAAACTTCCTGCCATTGTGGCACTGGATCTTTAATGTTTTGTTCTAATAATTGCTAAATATGGTCAATCGGAGTATTATTTATCAAATTAATGTTTACAAGAATGGGAAGAATTGATAAAATTATTTATTTTAAAGCACATGGGAACGGCCATTAAATAAAAAGGAGAAAACCGGGGAAATGAGGCGACCGATAATTGCGGGAAATTGGAAGATGAATAAAACAGTTGAAGAGGCCCTCCTGTTTTTCAATGAACTGAAAGATTTGGTGGGGGGAGTTGATGATCGCGAGATCATAGTTGCACCACCTTTTATATCCCTTTTCTCCGCCTTTAATGTCACTAAAAATTCTAATATTCATCTGGCCGCTCAAAATATTTATTGGGAAAAAAAAGGTGCATTTACCGGAGAAATAGCCCCTGCGATGATAAAGGATGTGGGGTGTGGATATGTAATAATAGGCCATTCGGAGCGCCGCCAATTCTTTTTTGAAAACGATGAAATGGTAAATAAAAAGATAAAAAGTGCGCTGGAAGAAGGGATAACCTCCATTTTATGTGTGGGAGAATCCCTGGCGGACCGCGAGAAAAAACTTACTCTTTCTGTGGTCGGCACCCAGATTAGTTCAGGGCTAAAAGAAGTTTTGGCAGAAGATATGGAAGGAATAGTTGTTGCCTATGAACCAATCTGGGCGATTGGAACCGGAATGACAGCAAGTGCTGAGCAAGCAGAGGAAGTTCACCTCCATATTCGGGAGACCCTGAATCAGTTGTATAAAAAAGAGGTGGCGGATTCAGTAAGAATTCTTTACGGAGGAAGCGTAAAACCCGACAATATTAATGAACTGATGGCGAAACCCAACATTGATGGCGCTTTAGTGGGAGGAGCCGGCCTTGACGCAAAATCTTTCGCCAAGATAGTGCTGTTTAAATAAAAAATAAAATTATCAAACCCCCAACCAAGAGGTTTTTTTAATGACTGCGGTTATAATTACTATTCATGTTATAATGTGTATTACCCTTATTATGGTGGTTTTATTGCAAACCGGCAAAGGGGCTGATATAGGCTCTGCCTTTGGTGCCGGTTCAAGCCAGACAGTTTTTGGCAGCAGCGGCGCAGGCGGGTTTTTGTCAAAATTCACCACCATTGCCGCAATAGTTTTTATGTTAACATCTCTTACGCTAACCTATTTTTCCGGTGACCGAAGCGCTGAATCAATTATGAAGGATGCGCCAAAAGAGGCCCAAACGGTAACCCCCGAGTCTCAGCCCGATAAAGATGGAGTTAAAGAAACTGAAAAAACCCAGAACCAATAATTTAGTTTAAAGGAGATGCAGACCAGGATTAAAATTAGCCGAAGTGGTGGAATTTGGTAGACACGCCATCTTGAGGGGGTGGTGGGTTACAGCCCGTGCGGGTTCAAGTCCCGCCTTCGGCACCATTTAATTTATTCGCCTTAAGGGAAATTAAAAGCATTAAATAACAATAAAGGAAAGGAGGGTAGAAAAGAAGCGGGACCGACTTCTCCAAAATAGTTTACTACATCCTTTTTAAATAAAGGAGCTGGGGAAATGTTTAATAGATACTTTAAGGTTTCACAAAGGAGGTAATATTGAAAGTTTTAAGAAGCATGGTTATTGTAATAGTTCTTTTATTGGCCGCAGCTTTCATGTCTTCGGCGGGGACCCTTGATGCCGCCGAGCATCAACTGGTTAAATTAGAAGGTAAATTGAACATTAATACAGCAACAGTAGAACAATTGGTGCTTTTACCGGGAATAGGCGAAAAGACAGCAGAAAAAATTGTGGAGCACAGAAATAAAAACGGCGCCTTTAAAGAGAATAGTGATATACTGAACGTTAAGGGAATAGGAGAAAAAAAACTGGGGATAATCAATAATTATCTTAGCACAAAAGGAGAAAACACCCTAAAACAGATAGGACAATAAAAAATTTGGTTTTTAAAAAAGGGCTAGAATTATCTAGCCCTTTTTTTCTATGTATATCACCGGGTTTTCAACCATAAGGCCATGGCATGAAGCGTGAAAGAGAGCAGGAGACAATGAAAAGGATTTTTATAGATCAGTTAAAAGAGAACATTGAAATAGAAGATCTTTTTCTGGTCAAAGAAAAGGCAATTGCTATATCCAGGAACGGAAAATCATATCTCAATTTAAGGTTGATAGATAAAACCGGAGAGGTTGAAGGACGAGTGTGGGAAAATGCCGATAAAATCTCTCAGCTATTTAAAAAGGATGATTACATCAAACTGACGGCCAGGGCAATAATTTTTAAAAAACAGTTTCAGCTCAATATTACGGACATCAAGCGTTGTAACGATAATGAGGTTTCACCGGATGATTTTTTATCCATGGCCAAGCAAGATATTGAAGAGATGTTTAAAGAACTTATGGCTTTTTCCGCAACCATAAAAGATAAATATTTAAAGGAACTCTTAACTCTCTTTTTCAAAAATAAGGAATTTATCCGGTTATTCAAACGGGCGCCGGCGGCAAAGAACCTTCACCATGCCTATATCGGCGGCCTACTGGAGCATACTCTTTCATTGTGCAGACTGGTCCAAAAAGTGGGCCCTCTTTATCAAGGGATTAACACAGATCTCCTTCTCTCCGGTGGAATTCTTCATGACATCGGCAAAATATACGAACTTTCTTATAAAAAATCTTTTGATTATACCGATGAAGGAAGGCTGCTGGGTCATATTACCCTGGGCGTTAAGATGGTAGGAGATAATATTGAGAAAATCCCCGGTTTCCCTCCAAAGCTGGCCATACTCTTAAAACACCTAATTTTGAGCCACCATGGTCAATATAATTTTGGCTCACCCAAGCAGCCAAAAACACTTGAAGCCATACTACTTTATTATTTTGATGATATGGATGCCAAGATCAACGGGGTCCGAAATTTCATTAAACAGGATGTAGCAAATCAATCAAGCTGGACCGGGTATCATTCAATGTACGAGCGTTTTTTTTATAAAGAAACCTATGAAAGCAAGAAGGAAGACGATGATCCCCAGAGAACCCTGCCTTTTACAGATCTCCTTAAGGATAATCAGGAAAAATAAACCGGGAGTATAAGCCGAGCTGTTGATTCCATGGCTATTTTTTCATTCTTTTAGTTCATTGTTCGCCGTAAATATATTGTGCAATGTAAGGACTTTCAACTCAGATTCCCGAAACAAGGGGTTGGGGGGAAGTTTATAACTTAATATTGACATTTGGGTGTATTTTGATCTATATATTCTATTAATTGTTGTGTGATGGGTGGAAGCCACAAAAAAGCAACGGTTGCCAAAAATATACTTTCGGCAACTTTATTTTTTTAAAATTATAATTGCTTAATCGGTCAACACAATGCGGATTACAATAAACATGAAAAATGCTGAACATTTGGAGCAGTAAAGGAGCAAAGAGTTGTCGATTCGGCTGGACGGTCGTAAACCCGATGACATTCGCAAGGTTAAAATAACCAAAAATTATCAGAAATATGCTCACGGTTCCGCTTTGATTGAAATGGGGTACACCAAGGTGCTTTGTTCGGCTACGGTGGAGGAGGGAGTCCCCCTGTTTTTAAGGAACAGTGGTTGCGGATGGATTACCGCCGAATATTCAATGCTGCCCGCATCTACTCAAAATCGAATCGCCCGGGATTCGATCCGGGGAAGAATCGGCGGAAGGACCCATGAGATACAGCGCTTAATAGGACGTTCTCTACGGTCTATTTTCCAATCGGATGTCATTGGGGAAAAAACAATCCGGATTGATTGTGACGTTATTCAGGCGGATGGAGGGACTAGAACCGCTTCAATTACCGGATCTTTTGTTGCCCTCCATGATGCCTGTCAAACCTTAATCAAAGAGGGTAAGATCAAAAAAAGTCCCCTGATTGATTCTGTTGCCGCCATTAGTGTGGGGGTTGTTGATGAAGAGGTGCTCCTTGATCTTAATTATGAGGAAGATAGTACGGCTGATGTAGATATGAATTTGGTGATGACAGGAAAAGGTCTTATGGTTGAAGTTCAGGGGACTGCGGAAGGGGCGCCTTTCTCAAAAGCAAAATTGGATGAGATGATCAATGTGGCCGCCGGAGGCATTGAAGAATTGACTTCCATCCAATATAATATACTGGCTGATTCTACAATATTCAGAAGATAACTTAAAGATGGACATTGTTTTAGCAACAAGAAATATTCATAAAATTAATGAGATAAAAGAAATATTAAAAGACATTTCCGTTACAATCTTAACCTTAAATTCCTTTTCAGATATACCTCAGGTCATTGAGGATGGCGAGACTTTTTTGGAAAATGCGCTGAAAAAGTCCACCACCATTTCAAAGTTAACTAATAGAATTACCATTGCCGATGATTCGGGATTGGAGGTTAATTTTTTAGGGGGAAGGCCGGGTGTATATTCAGCCCGGTATGCGGGAAGGGGAGTAAGCGACGAAGATAACAATTGTAAATTATTAAAAGAGCTTAAGGGTGTCCCCTGGCAGGCAAGAAAGGCTGCTTTTAAATGTGTTATTAGCCTGTCTATCCCTTGCGGCACCAATCATTCTGTGGAGGGAAAATGTCGGGGAATAATAGGCTTGGAGCCAAAAGGAGAAAGAGGTTTTGGATATGATCCCCTCTTTTTCTTTCCTGAACTTCAAAAAACATTTGCTGAGCTTAATCCCATTTTGAAAAATCGAATCAGTCATCGGGCAAAAGCCCTGAGACAACTAAAACCCCTTTTACTAACTTATTGTAAAGATGGCTACTAATATCGGGGCGTAGCGCAGCCTGGTTTAGCGCACCTGCTTTGGGAGCAGGGGGTCGGAGGTTCAAATCCTCTCGCCCCGACCAACAACCATTTTAACCTATCTATTAATAATGTATTCGGTCACAGTTGGTAGAAACTTGGGTCTAAAGTGAAATAAATGGTATTCCGGATTTCCAATGTTTTATATCGTGAAAGCCTTAAGCCGCTTAATTGAGAATACAAGTATATATTTCACGAAAGGCCGGGATATTTTCTAATATGGATGCAAAAGAACTCATTTGGAAGTTTAAAAGCAATATCAAAATGTGCCCGAAGCTTTATATGAGACATTGAACTGCAAACTGAGAACCGTGAGGTTACCTGTTAATAAATTTTAAGGGCATGCTGTCTTCGGTTTATTCCAGATTCCCGGCTTCGTACTCCCGCCCGCCCCCAAATCCATAAAAATCGTTATAATGTGCTATAAATTTAAGGGACAATCCCCGGAACTTAAGGGGTAAGAGCCGTATTAAAAAGATGGAAAAAAAGACCACCAACTATTTATCAATATCCAAAAAGGAGCCGGCAGGGAAGCAATTTTTTTGCGATGAGATTGTGGAAGGCGATGAAACAATTCTTTTGGTGGATGACGAGGACATTATTATTGAAGTTGTTACTGAAATGCTGGAGAGCTTGGGCTATCAGGTTTTATCGGTTCAAAGCGGAAAAGAAGCAATCGCTGTATATAAAAAAAAAGTCGACATAATTGATCTAATTATGCTGGACATGATCATGCCGGACATGGGGGGAAAAGAGACTTTCAATAGAATAAAGCAACTCAACCCTGGCGTTAAAGTAATTCTGGCCAGTGGATACGCTATTAATGGTCATATAACCGAGATCATGGAGCGAGGATGTAAAGCTTTTCTCCAGAAACCTTTCTCCATGCAAGGTTTATCACAAAAGATCCGGGAGGTCTTGGACGGGGAGTAAAAATTTTTTTGTTATAATACAACCGTGCCCGTTAAATACCAACTTAAAACTTTAGGGTCCACAAAATAGAAATATTCCTTGACTTAGTATTGAAAAATTGCTAATATATTCTGCCTGCTGGGGGAGGTTTAGCTGAGAGTCTGTCTATAAGACAACCCTTTGTACCTGATCTGGGTAATTCCAGCGTAGGGAAGCGGATAGAATGCTATGTGTTTTGTCAAAAGCCGTATTCCGATTCGCGAATGTGGCTTTTTTATTGGGGAAAGGGCAGGCACTAAGCCGGCAGTGGCATAAATAAATATAAATGCAGGAAAAGTTGAAGCTACAAAAGAAGACACTCATAGTTTCCAATGGATTTTTAAGGGAAGTAGATTTTTACCGGGGGCTTATTAAAGAAAACGACCTTGTCATTGCCGCCAATGGCGGGTGCAAACACTTACTGCGCCTTGGTATTATTCCCCATCTTATTATCGGCGATTTAGACTCATTGGAAGAAGAGATTGTCTCCCAATTCCGGGGGGGTAAAACAAAAATAATATCTTATCCCCGCGATAAGGATAAAAGTGATACCCAGCTGGCTCTGGAGTATGCCCTTAATCATGGGGCATCCCATATTAATATTCTTGGAGCAATTGGAGATCGAATCGATCATACTTTAGCCAACCTCCACCTATTGACCAAGGGGGTCGATCAAGGAGTAGACGTTAGATTAATAGATGAAAAGAACGAAGTTTTATTGATTAATAAATTCATTGAGATTAGAGAAAAGAAGGGAACAACCATATCATTACTTCCCCTTACATCTTGTGTAAAAGGGATTTTTACCGAAGGCCTTAAATATCCCATAAAAGGGGGCAAAATGGAAATTGGCAACCCTTACGGGATCAGTAACGAGATGGACAGTTCCCTGGCAAAAATTGAGATAAAAAGCGGATATCTTTTAGTAATAATAGTGAGGGAGTAACATGGAATTAGATGAAACCACCATTACCCGAGGGATTATAGAGGGTTTTAGTGAAAAGTTTTTAAATTATTTAAATATGGATGTGGCGATCGGAGGAGGAGGTCCGGCGGGTCTGGTTGCCGCCTACTATCTTGCCAAAGCGGGGAAGAAGGTTGCCCTTTTTGAGAGGAAGTTGAGCTTGGGAGGGGGGATGTGGGGTGGAGGAATGATGTTTAATGAAATTGTGGTCCAAGAAGAGGGAAAAGAGATCCTCGATGAATTTGGCATAAAGACCGTTCAGTACCAGACGGGTTACTACCGGGCCGATTCGGTTGAGGCATCCTCCACAATCTGTTCTCTGGCAACAAAGGCGGGGGCCAGAGTATTCAATCTGATGAGTGTAGAAGACATGGTTATCCGGCACAATAAGGTATGCGGACTGGTTCTTAACTGGTCGGCAGTGGAAATGGCAAAGTTACACGTTGACCCCCTGGTTGTCAAGTCGGAATATATTGTTGATGCTACCGGGCATGCCACTGAATTGGTGGGGATAGTCGAACGAAAGATCGGAGCAAAACTATTTACTGATACCGGAAAGATAATAGGAGAAGGATCTCTCTGGGCAGATGTAGCCGAGAAGGAGACGATAACAAACACCAGGGAGGCTTATCCCGGAATTTTTGTTGCAGGTATGGCTGCTAATGCCACCTTTGGGGGACCCCGGATGGGCCCTGTTTTCGGAGGAATGCTGCTCTCGGGAAGAAAGGTGGCAAGCCTCCTCATTGATCGATTAAACAAGTCTTAATCCACCTCCTTGAATTACGTGGATTGCCCGGAAGATCGCTCGTTTTTCCGGGCAGAACGAGAAAAATTTAATGAAAAGAATTTTAACCATAGCAGGCTCTGATTCAGGGGGTGGCGCGGGTATTCAGGCTGATCTAAAGACCATCACCGTGCTGGGCGGGTTTGGATTAAGCGCCATAACCGCTCTGACCGCCCAGAATACCATGGGAGTCCAAGATAGCTACCCAATTCCCGTTGCTTTTATCGAAAAGCAGATCGATTCGGTAATGACTGACATCGGCGTGGATGCAACCAAGACGGGAATGCTGGTTAATTCTGAAATTATAACCGCGGTAAGCAGAAAGATCAGGGAATATCAGTTAGAGAAAGTGGTTGTTGATCCGGTAATGTCAGCTCAAAGCGGGGATGAACTTTTAGATAAAGGGTCATTGAAGACCCTTGTTTCGGAGCTTATTCCCTTAGCTTTTCTGATAACTCCCAATTTGTCGGAAGCCTCCATTCTTGCCGGAATGGAGACGGACATATCGAATACGGGAGGAATGAAACATGCCGCTCAAAGGATTCATGACCTGGGTGCAAAAAATGTTTTAATAAAAGGGGGGCATCTTTCGGGAGAAGCGATCGACCTTCTTTACTATGAAGGTCGGTTTATCGAATACTCTGCTCCGAGGGTCAACACCGGAAATACTCACGGAACGGGTTGTACTTACTCGGCGGCAATTACCACTGAAATCGCCAAAGGGAAATCTCTCCCTGAAGCGGTGGGACTGGCCAAGGAATTTGTTACTACCGCAATTAAGTTCTCCCTCGACCTAGGAGGAGGGTGCGGCCCCACTAACCATTATGCCCCCATAAAAAAAGAGGTGGATCGTTACCGGATAATTCAGGATCTAAAAAAAGCGATTCAGCGAATCACTAAAGAAAGGATCGGGTACATCATCCCGGAAGTTCAATCAAATCTTGGCTTTGCTTTACCATATGCCGATAGTGTTAAAGATGTTGCCGCAGTGCCGGGCCGGATATTTAGAGTAAAAGACTCTATATATACCCATTTTGAACCGGAATTCGGGGCCTCGCAGCATATCGCCAAGATAATCCTTACCATTTTAAAATACGATTCCCGCTATCGATCAGCCATGAACATAAAATATTCCCCTGATACCGTCGATAATTTTCAGAAATCAGGGTTTATAGTAAAAAGTTTTGACCGCAACAGAGAGCCGAAAGAAGTTAAAGAAAAAGAGGGGTCTACTTTGGCCTGGGGAGTGCTTGCAGTATTAAATTCTGAAAAGGCTGTTCCGGATATAATATATGATCAGGGGGAACCTGGGAAAGAACCCATGATAAGGGTAATCGGAATGAATCCGGATGATGTATTAAGTAAGATAATAAAAGTAAATAAACTAAAAGACAGGTAGCTAAAGATGACGCAGATGGCATTGGCAAAAAAAGGGATCATTACAGAAGAGGTAAGCATTTGTGCAAAGGCCGAAGGGATCGATGCCGGTATTATTGCCGAGAGAGTGGCTGAAGGTACTGTAATTGTTACTAAAAACAGACACCATACATCAACCAAGCCTCTAGCGATCGGTAGAGGATTAAAAACCAAGATCAATGCCAATGTTGGGACGTCTAAAGATTGTGTTGATGGGGAAGAAGAGCTGAAAAAAGTGAGAGCGGCGATCGAGGCCGGAGCGGACACCATTATGGATCTCAGCACCGGCGGTAATCTGAAGGAAATCAAGAAAAGTATTATAGAAGCATCAAACGTTCCGGTGGGAACAGTCCCAATCTATCAGACGGCCATTGAAGCCGTGGAAAAGCGTGGGAAGCCGATTGTAGAAATGTCTAAAGATGATCTATTTCAAACAATTGAGGAAGAAGGCGAGGCGGGGGTTGATTTTATAACGGTGCATTGTGGTGTGACCCGGGAATCATTGAGCAGAATTAAGCAAGAAGGACGATTGATGGATATAGTCAGCAGAGGGGGGTCCTTTATGGTTGGCTGGATGATTTTTAATGACAAGGAAAACCCTCTTTACGAAGACTTCGATCGATTGCTGGAGGTTGCCAAATCCTTTGACATGGTTTTGAGCCTGGGAGACGGATTTCGTCCAGGGTGTTTGGCTGATGCCACTGACCGGGGTCAGATTCAAGAGTTAATTATTTTGGGAGAGCTTACCCAGAGGGCCTGGGAACAGGATGTCCAGGTGATGATTGAAGGACCGGGCCATGTCCCGATTAATCAGATCGAGGCAAATGTATTACTGGAAAAGAGATTATGCCATGGTGCCCCGTTCTATGTCCTTGGCCCCCTGGTTACTGATATCGCCCCAGGATATGATCATGTTACATCGGCTATCGGAGGAGCCATTGCTGCCTCAGCCGGAGCCGATTTCCTCTGTTATGTTACACCTTCGGAACATTTAAGGCTGCCTTCTGTTGAAGATGTCCGGGAGGGGGTCATCACTGCAAAAATTGCGGCCCATGCCGCCGATATTGCCAAAGGAGTTAAGGGGGCTCTGCAAATGGACATTGAAATGGCCAAGTATCGCAAGAAGTTGGATTGGGATGGCCAGTTCAGCTGCGCACTTGATATAAAAAAGGCAAAAAAGTTTAGGGAAAGTCGACACCTGGAGGATAGCGAGGTATGTAGTATGTGTGGAGACTATTGCGCAATTAAAATTCTCGGTGAATATTTTAATAAATCTTTTTAGCTATTCAGGCAAGACAGGCTGAAGGTAGGAAAACAGCGGGGGCAGCAATTTTGGCTAATAGCTAACCGCTAAAGGCTAAGCGCTCAATTCAGGCAATAGTTGACTGCAAACCGTTAACTGTCCGTGAACGGATACCATTTTTTTAAGTAAAACCATCACTTCTCTCGCTAATCACCATATTTTTGAACATGGAAACAATTTTTAGCAAAATTTATGAGTTGTATTATTGTATAAAAAATGAGAAACTTGATAAAATAAAGTATAATGTATTTTTACCAAGAGAGGGTAGTTCGCAATTATTGGGAGGTGACAACAATAAAAAAAAACCATTCTGCAAAATTATTGATTACAATCATTTTTTTCTGGGCAATCATTATTTTTCCTCAGAATGCTGCGGCGGAAAATGTATGGAGTGAGGCAGGGTTAGGGGTAGGAAGCGTTTTAATAAGCATATTATATTCTCCCGCAAAAGTAACCTATGCTATTCTGGGGAGCATCACAGGAGGGGTGGCTTATGTAGTAAGCGGGTTCAGCAAAGAGACTGCCGACCGAATCTGGGTCGCCTCTTTGCGCGGGGACTATATTATTACTCCCGCTATCTTGCAGGGAGATAAAGCTGTCCGTTTTGTGGGAATGCCCCGTATGGACGAGCAATAACCCCCATCCCGGGTTTATTTTAGATTACGAGATTACAAATATTTTTATTGATTGGGTAAAGTTAACGAAAACAGATAAATAGCCAGCATCATATCGTGGGGCCGACGTAGCTCAGTGGTAGAGCAACTGATTCGTAATCAGTAGGCCGAGGGTTCAACTCCCCCCGTCGGCTCCAATTAAATCAATGATTTACAGGGTTTAATATTTAGACTTTTAATTTATTTTGCTGTTTTGTCCCGCTATAGTCCCGCTTTTTCCAACCTGAGAAATTACGAAATAGGAAGGGATGTTACCCCCCTAATGGCACGGCTCACGGCTCAAAACCCCCGTTTTAATGCCAAAGGCTTTGATGTAAAATCCGGTAAGTCTGATAAAAAGGTCAATTAATTTACCAAGAAACCTGACGATGGAGGGTTTCTTGGTATTTGATATTTTGAAATTGCTTTGAATGAATGCCAGCCCCAATGCCGCAAACTTGACATATTGGCTTATAGTTTAGGAAATATTTTCTCCTTGAAATTTTGTGCCTTCGTGGAAAGTTTTTTCACAGCCTTAAAAGCGAGTGGACCACTGATATTATTTATCAAACCCGAGACGAGGCCGGGAATGACGTGATCAATTATATTGAAATGTTTTATAATGGTCATCGTCTCCATTCATTCCCGGGATATAAAAACCCAAACAGTTTTGAAAGTAATTTTACCTATGCAAAAGTTGCGTAACCAGGTGTCTGTTTTTACTTGACCAGGCCCATCCTTCTACATGACGTATAATTATTCATTGAAAACGATATCTTCTAATTTCAATTGAATGGATTTTATTCCCTGCCAACGATTGATATGGGGGGTAAAAGCAATATTAATTAATTGGTCCTGGTCGATGGGAACATTACCCATCCCAAAACCGATTGCATCCAAAACTCTATCCCCTTCTTTTAGCTTAAATTTTAAATGTCCTTTACCCACTACGTTATAGTTCTGCGGCTTCAGCTTGGAGGAAACGAGGACGGGGGAAGGGTTAGCATGCCCGAAGGGCGTAAGCATTTCCAGTTCTGCTATCAACTCTTCCGTTATGTCCTTAAGGTTTATCTGGGCATCTATATGGAATCGCGGCGTAAAGTCTTCCTTGTTTAGCCTGGAAATTACCACTTTTTCAAAATAGGTTATAAAATTTTTCAGAACATCTTTTTTTATGGTTAACCCGGCGGCTTGACTGTGGCCGCCGAAGTTTTCCAAAAACTCCCTGCAAAGCGCAAGTCCCTCGTAAAGATGGAAAGCCTCGATACTCCGAGCTGAACCCTTCCCTATTCCATTTTTGAGTGAAATTAAGATGGTAGGTTTATAATATTTATCCACCAAACGGGAGGCAACAATCCCGATTACACCGGAGTGCCAATTTTCTTTGGCCAGAACAATTACCTTACTCTCCAGCATTTG
>DAOWNY010000281.1 GCA_030642325.1 Deltaproteobacteria bacterium | reverse complement strand
CGGGAAAATGTCGTTGCGGCCAATGCATATACGGGTGCCGATGAGATTATTACCGAGTTGAAGAATGGAGCGGATCTGGTTATTACCGGGAGAGTTTCGGATAATGCCCTGTATGTGGGGCCGTTGATGTATGAATTTGACTGGAAATATACTGATGAGTACATAGACAGGATTGCTGCGGCCGTTACCATCGGGCACATTATTGAATGTTCAGCCTGTGTTACCGGAGGGATGTCCAACATGTGGAAGGTAACGGAACGACCGTGGGATATTGGCTTTCCGATCCTTGAGGTATTTGAGAATGGTGATGCGATCGTTACCAAGACACCGGGCTCGGGCGGAATTGTTAATCAGTGGACCGTCAAAGAGCATCTCCTGTATGAAGTGGCTGACCCCAACAACTATCTGATGCCGGATGGTATCGGTGATTTTTCCAGAATCAAACTTATTGAAGAAGAGCGAAACAGGGTACGGGTAACCAATTTGGGCGGCAAGAAGCGGCCGGATACACTCAAGGTTTGCATTGGCTACCGCGATGGGTACATAGGAGAAGGTCAGGCCTTATTTCCAGCTCCCGATGCGCTCGAAAAGGCGCGATTTGCAAAAAAATGGGTACAAGAGAGATTTAAAAAATCGGGAATCCAGTTTGAAGAACTTCGTTTTGATTTTATTGGGATCAACACCCTGCACGGAGAAGCTGCAGAGATTGAAGACAAGAATTATAATGAAGTTGGCCTTAGAATCGCCGGTAAAACCAAAACGAGACAAGAGGCGGAAGCAGTTCGGAGGGAAGCAACTCATTTGTGGACCCAGGGACCGATCGGATCCAGTTTTGGTACGCCGATGAATGTCCGGCCCGTTATAAAATTATGGCCGTCACTTGTACCTAGAGAATCCGTAAGGGTTGAAAGTCACATGATGGAGGTAAAATAATGGAAAAAGTACAGCTCAAGGAATTGGCCTACGCCAGATCCGGAGACAAGGGTGATGTCTGTAATGTGGGTGTAATGGCCAAAACAAAGAATGTGTATGAATTTTTATTAAAAGCCCTAACTGAAGAAAAGATCAGGGAATATTTTGGCGGAATGGTTAAGGGTGATATAGAACTATACCCACTTCCCAATCTTGACAGCATAGAAATAGTGCTCAGAAGATCACTGGGCGGTGGCGCTACCTGTACTCTCAGGTTTGATCAGACCGGAAAATCCATGGCGCCGGTTTTATTGTGCATGGAACTGGAAGCGGATGAAAAACTTATTGAGGAGGCCCGGGAGGCGGAGAAAGAGATAATCAAAAAATATTCCGTATAAATATGTATTTAGTCCGCTGATGGTTGCGTAGATTATGCCTTAAGTCAACAAAATAAAAAAAATTTTTGTCGACTATGGTTTAAAAACAAATTAAACGATTTTATTAATGAAAAATATAAGGAGAACCTTAATGGATGATGTTGCCATTGTGGGAGTGGGGCAGAGTAAATTTTCGCGTAAGTGTGGCATAACTATTAAGGAATTAATTTTTGAGGCCTTTCGGGAGGCCATGGAAGGCTTGGATATTACCAATGCCGATATAGATTCTTCAATAATATGTTCCTCTCTTTACGATAGCCAGAGATCAGCCGAGGGCCCTATTGCAGAATATCTGGGTTTAAATCCCCAGCCTACCTTTTTGGTGGAAAATGCTTGTGCTGCCAGCAGTACCGGGCTTAGGACCGCATGGGCATTTATTAAGTCCGGCCTTTATAACATAGTTACCATAATAGGGATTGAGAAGATGTCTGGTCAAAGCTCCCGGGAGGTAGCCGAGATGATGGGAAGGGCCTATGATGTTACATGGGAATCTTCCTTCGGCCTGACCATGCCCGGGGGGTACGCCATGCATGCCCAGGCCCATATGGCTGAATACGGGACCACCGAAGAGCAACTTGCAAAAGTACGGGTAAAAAATTCTTACTATAGTGTCAAAAATAAAAAAGCCGCATTTCAAAAAGCACTAACCCTGCAGGAAGTTCTTGAATCCATGCCGGTGTCGAGCCCCTTAAAAATGCTCGATTGTTGTGCCAATGCCGACGGAGCTTCATGTATGATTTTAGCCGGTAAAGATACGGCTAAAAAAATAACCAAGGCCCCGGTTTGGATTGCCGGTTTGGGATCAGGAAGTAACACCGGTATTGGCCGGAGAGATTCATTTACCAGTTTTATCTGCGCTAAAAAAGCGGCTGCAGAGGCTTACAAAATGGCCGGGGTAGGGCCGGACGACATTGACGTTGCCGAAGTTCATGACTGCTTTACCATCGCCGAAATCATTGCCTGTGAGGACCTGGGTTTTGCGAAACCAGGAGAAGGTCCCAGACTTGTGGAGGAAAAAGGAACCTACCTGGAAGGGAAAATTCCGGTCAATCTTGATGGGGGTCTTTTGTGCAAAGGGCATCCTGTGGGCGCCACAGGAGGGTCTCAGTTGAGAACCATCGTAAAACAACTGAGAGGCGAAGGAGGAGAAATTCAGGTAAAGGACGCAAAGATAGGTCTGGCCCATAATATAGGCGGTATCGGGCACTATGCGAATGTAACCATTCTAAGGAGGTAATAAAGTGAATTTCGAAGAATTTGGAAAATTTGGCATCGTCAGCCATACAAAAGAGAGCAAGGCAGTTGAGTTTGTCGCCTGCCTGGAGCAGGGAAAAGTTATGGCAGCGAAGTGCAAAGAGTGTAAAAAAGTCTACTTTCCTCCTCAAGTGGATTGCCCGAAATGCCTGGACAGCGAGGTAGAATGGACTGAGGTGAAAGGAGCGGGAAAACTTTTAACCTACAGTGTAATAAATTACGGCCCCGTAGGTTTTGAAGATAAGGCTCCATATGTTTTAGGAGTTGGTGAGTTTGAAGGGGGAGTAAGAATTTT
>DAOWNY010000341.1 GCA_030642325.1 Deltaproteobacteria bacterium | reverse complement strand
GTTCAATGTTTTAGGAAAGATATTTTCAATTCTCAACATTTCCCAGCTGCTGAAGTTAAAACTACCCGATCTCACCTCACAGGGAATGCCCTTCGAACGTCTTGGAGGGGATTGCATTATCAAGGACGGCATTTTAGAAACTAATGACTTTATCCTTGATGGAGATGCAATTAAAATTGCCGGCGTGGGGAAAATTGGTCTGATCAATGGCGAGCTGGATTTGAGATTAGGGGTGCAGCCCCTTCAAACCATCGATAAAATAATAAGTATTTTTCCCCTGGTGGGAGAGATCATCACCGGAGAAGATAAAAGCCTGATCGTTGCCTATTTTGATGTAACCGGGGATACCAAAAATCCCAAAGTAACCCCTTCCCCCCTGACTTCACTGAAGGCCGGAACCCTCGATATCTTTATGCAGCTATTGCTTTTGCCTAAAAAAATCATTCCTCTGAAGAAAAAAACAGATCCACCGGGCAAATAAACCCGGGTGCATGGGACGAAGGATACAGACAGGCGAAAGGCGAAAGACTGAAGAATCTTGATTTTAAACGGGGTTCGGTTTATCCTTCTCCATCATTTTTTATAATATTAATTGCCGCTCTCATCCCCAGAAGATAGCTGTCCACCCCAAACCCCGCCACCTGTCCCCTTACAACATCGGAGATGAGGGATTGCCGGCGAAAATCCTCTCTTTTGTGGACGTTCGACAGATGGACTTCCACCGTAGGGATGCCCACCGCCAGAATTGCATCCCTGATCGCCACACTGGTATGGGTATAAGCGGCCGGATTGATTACCAGAGCATTAAAGATATCCGGTGTCTCTTGAATTTTATTAACCAAATCCCCTTCCGAATTTGACTGGAATATTTCCACCTCAACCTTTTCACTTTGCGCCAGTTGACAAATCCGGCTGTTTATCTCTTCCAGGGTAAATTCCCCGTAAATACCGGGCTCCCTTTTACCCAAAAGGTTCAAATTCGGGCCATGGATGACTAATATTTTTTTCATATACTCCCTTTCTTGCCGGCTAACGCCCTATGAATATTGAAGAATGAACTGATTTTCTCTAAATTTAGCATATCCTGTTTCACCCTGTCAAGGCACAAGCTAATGCCCCCTGTTTCAGGGTAAATGAATTGGGATAAAAGAGTAATTATTTACCCAAAACAGCCAAAAAATATTACATAATTCTTTATTAAAAAGTTTTTTTCAATCTTTTAGGGTATTAACAAAACCTGTATTATTAATATGTTATCATTTATTTTCCACTATATTTATTCTTTGGCACTATAATTGCTGTTACAACTCATACATACGGCCGCAATATTTCAGTTTCAAATTTTTATAGCCGTTAATGGTTTGCGATTAACTGTGAACATTTGCTAAAGTTGTTGTCGCAGAATTTTTTATAAGAAAAGGCGTTAAAAATGAGCAAACAACTGAATTATATCCGGGTGATGGTAATTTTGCTGGGACTGCTTATCCACGGGAATCAATCGGCAATGGCCTACACTGTGGATGGTAATTTGTATGATTGGGGCATTGATCTTTATGCGGCAAATTATCAAGGATATCTCAATAATCATCTTCCCGGCGGGCTCAACGTTAATTACGTAACCGGTGATTATGTGGGGCCCGGCGGTTATGTGGGGCCCGGGTACGGAGGGCAAATTTACGATCTTGAGGCAATTTACTTTGACAATGATCATGATTACGGATACATCGCAATCATCACCGGATTCCCCCAATCAGGGACTGCCGTTCACGGACCGGGTGATATCGCCATGGATATCCTGCCCTGCGGTGAATACAATTATGAATACGGGATCGACCTTGAAACCGGCAACTTGATCCATATGCCCGATTGGGACGATGTCTCCCTCTATTTCCAGTCAAATCCATGGACAATCGGGAGCGGTAATGTTGTCGGCAACTGTGATGTTGTCTATTCTTCTCTTGCCGTAAACGACCATTATGTGATTGAAGCCTCATTCCTGCTTGCGGATTTGGGTTTATCCATGGATGATGTCTTCAATATCCACTGGACCATGGAATGCGGAAATGACGTGCTTGATCTTC
>DAOWNY010000346.1 GCA_030642325.1 Deltaproteobacteria bacterium | reverse complement strand
TTTTTTTTAAATTGATATACAATCTCCCTATTTTTTACTAACCCCAATTCTTCCCGGGCGATTTTTTCGATGTATTGATGATTACTTCTCAAAAGGCGAACTTCGTGCTCGAGTTTTCGGTTTTGTTCTTTAAGTTCCTCATTGGCAAAGATGAGCTGTTTGCATTCCTGATTCAAGTGATAAACTGCAATGAGACCCTTCTTGCCAAAAAGAGTCAATGCGGTCACCACTATAATAAATAAAAAAAGGATGCCTAAATATCTTTCCACATTTTTAGCAATATCTTTCATGATTTTGGGATCTTACTCAATCCATTATGGTTCCCGGCATGTAACTGCTCAGGTATTTAGACTGAAGACTGAAGTATATCAACCATCTCTTTAACATTCGATTCAAATCATTTTGAAACCTTCCCGGTTTCTGCAATCTTTGGTTCAATCAGAGGTGAATCCCGGTTACACAAGAACCCCGAACACTTTGATTTTTCCTAACCGTTCACGGTTTACCCATGCTGCAAAATTTTAATGAGGTCTCCGGATTACGATAATTTTTTTTAAATGTGAAAAATGATGATTAGTCGGAGTCTTTTTTAGGGGGGTGGCATGGACAAACTTGTTTGTCCATGATGAAATTTATCCCCGGTTTCTGTCCATCTGATACCAAAATTGTCAGCGTCTCAACCCCTGATGATGCTTTTACCAGGATATAGGGAAGTTAAGCCAAGCTCCTCCTCAATTCTCAGCAGCTGGTTGTATTTTGCAACCCGATCCGACCGGGATGCCGACCCGGTTTTGATCTGGCCGGCATTTGTGCCAACCACAATATCAGATATGGTGGCATCTTCGGTTTCTCCTGACCTGTGGGAAACAATCGCAGTAAACCCGGCCCTCTTTGCCATTTCTATGGCCTCCAGTGTTTCGGTGAGAGTCCCGATTTGATTAACTTTGATTAAGATGGAGTTGGCAACCCCAAGTTCAATGCCCTTTTTCAATCTTTCGGTATTTGTCACAAAGAGGTCATCCCCCACGATCTGAATTTTGTTGCCTAATTTTTGATTAAGCAGCTTCCAGCCATCCCAGTCATCTTCCGCCAGACCGTCTTCTATGGAAACGATGGGATACTTCTCAACCAGTTGGGCATAAAACTCTACCATGTCGGAAGAAGTTTTTTCCTGATCTTTTTCCGCCCTCAATATATACTTGCCCCCTTCATAGAAAGAGCTGGCCGCCGGATCCAAGGCAATAAAAACGTCTTTACCGGGCTGGTAGCCTGCTTTTTTAATTGCTTCCATGATTACCATAAGTGCTTCTTCATTGGAGGTTAAATTTGGGGCAAATCCACCCTCATCTCCCACGGCGGTATTTAACTTCATTCCTTTCAGGACTGTCTTGAGTGAATGGAATATCTCCGCCCCCATTCTGAGTCCTTCCCGAAAATTTTCAGCTCCCACGGGCATTACCATAAATTCCTGAAGGTCTACGTTATTATCTGCATGGGCACCCCCATTCAGGATATTCATCATGGGAACAGGAAGAACACGTGCCGACACTCCACCGATGTAACGATAAAGCGGAACTTCAACCACTTGAGCGGCGGCTTTTGCGCAGGCAAGAGATACCCCCATAATGGCATTGGCCCCCAGATTACTTTTATTGGGGGTGCCGTCAATGGAGATAAGAAGCTGGTCAATAGCTACTTGTTGCGTAACATCAAATCCTTTGAGCTCCGGAGCGATTTTTTCATTAACATTTGCAACTGCTTTCAATACACCCTTACCAAGAAACCTTTTCTTGTCGCCATCCCTAAGTTCTACCGCCTCGTGTTCCCCGGTTGAAGCACCGGAAGGAACTGCTGCTCTCCCAACCATTCCG
>DAOWNY010000294.1 GCA_030642325.1 Deltaproteobacteria bacterium | reverse complement strand
GTGCTGACGGGTCGGTCAATACCGACGTATCTCAAATGGTTACCGACCCCCCGACCGTCGGTGGTGACGATATTGTTTTTCGGCTGAAGTGAGACCCTGAGGAGATTATTTTTTTTCAAAAATCTATTTTTGATTTATAAAAGGTCTCAATAAAGACGGTTGGAGGGAATTTTCTTAATTTTAATAAAAGGGCGTCCATCCTGTATGGGGATAAAAGAACTATGAACAGGTGTGACGGAGAAACCATAAAAAGAGACAATGGTTTTACATTAATCGAAACAGTTGTGGTAATCGCAATAATTGCCGTTCTTGCAGGAATTTTGACCCCCATAATAACAAAGCAGATTAAGGATAGCAAGATTAGCAGGGCAGTTGCCGATCTTCGCCGGATTCATGGGGCACTGGGGGCTTTTTATGGCGATCGGAACCTTAAGGGCACTTTGCCACTGTATATCAATCCGCTCCTTCCCTTAAGCGAGGATAATCATTTATACCTGTTGATTGGTCCCGGGAGAGATGCCGCAGTGGATGGGGAGGGAACCGAATTTTGGAATGAGCTGGGAGGATGGCCGCCGGAAAAAATCGATCGGATGGAAGACCATCTGATTTATAATCATCCGCCCAAAAACCGATATTATGGCTGGGATGGTCCCTACCTGACTAAAATTACCGCTGATCCATGGGGGCATCACTATGCGGTGAATGTGAAATACTTGACCGGGTTTTATCCCCTGGAGGGGGAGGTAATTGTAGTAATTTCGGCGGGGATGAACGGGACATGGGAGACTGATTTTTCCCAGTTGAACGATGTTGAGGTAAAAATAGGTGGGGATGACATGATTTCCCGCTTCAAATAATGGAGCAGAAAAGTGGACAGGAGAGGCTTTACTCTAATGGAGGTAATTGTTGTGGTGGCGGTAATAGGCCTGCTGGCCGCAATCCTGGCTCCCCAGGTGGCGAAATATTTGAAGGATGCAAAAATATCAAAAGCCCGGGCCGATGTAAATACCATCGCCGCTGCCATCGGCGATTTCTATAAGGATACCGGGAAATGGCCTACTGCCAACAATAATGACGGAAGTAATGGAAATTCCAAGACCAATCCAGGGGTATATATCCTGGGGTCACTGCAGGGAAAGAATCCGCGGGGGCACAGCACCGGCACTGCCCGGTGGATTACCTGGTTTGGAAACCCCGGACCCAACTATTCCACCGGCGATACATTCCGGAATCAACTGGTCTTAAACCATCCCGGGAACAATGACGGCAGCGGGGAAGGGTATCCGTTAAAGGAAGGGGCTCCCCCGGGACTTTCCCTTACCGACGTTTTGGGCTGGAATGGTTCTTATCTTAAGACTTGCCCGGCTGATCCCTGGGGTCACCGTTATTATTGCAATGTCCTCTCCCTGTATTACGGAACCGGTGCTTATATTTTCGACCAATGCTGGGTGCTGTCCTCCGGTCCCAACGGAATTATAGAAACACCGGTTGGAAGTGATCTTGATGATCCCCAGTCAGGTGAGCTGAATTCCGATCCTGATGATCCCGGAATCGGAGGAGATGACATCGGGGTGATGATTAAATAGGTATCTGTTCACGGTTTACGGTTGGTTGAAACATAAATGCGAAAGGCCTTGATGCTGAACCGGGAACCCAGGTTTAGATTGCATGTGAAGTTAAAATATTTTCTGAAAAAAATTCAAAGGTTTAAGTTTCTGATTAAAATGTTTTAGGCGCTGCATAATTCAATAAAAAAACAGTGAACCGTGAACTGAGAACCGCGAACGGTTTTTAAATAGTTACCAGGACAGGTGCTGAATGAAAAAAAAAGATGTCGTGCCGGCGATTAAAATAGAGGGTTTAACCAAACAGTACAAGAATGGTTGGAGAAAAAAAGTTACAGTCCTCGATAATCTGACCTTGGATATCATAAAGGGAGAAATCTTCGGTTTTCTGGGAACCAACGGAGCGGGAAAAACCACCACCATGAAGCTGCTGGCCGGCCTGATTTTTCCCACTAAAGGCAGGTCATTGATCCTGGATAAACAGATTACAGATCCCACTCTAAGAAAGATGATCGGGTTTCTGCCGGAAAATCCCCGGTTTCATCCCCATCTTACCGGGGAGGAGCTGCTTGGTTTGTATGCCGGTCTCTCCCGTCTTCGCCGGGGGGAAGTGAAGGAAAGGATCAATTATCTTTTGAAGTTGGTGGATCTGGAGGGGGCAAGGAAACTCCGTCTTCACAAATTTTCCCGGGGGATGACTCAAAGAATCGGGATTGCCCAGATGCTCCTGAGCGATCCCCAGGTATTAATCCTGGACGAACCCATGGCCGGCTTGGATCCCGTGGGGAGGAGATTGATCAGCTCTATAATTCTGAAGTTGAGAGAAGAGGGAAAGACAACATTCTTTTCTTCCCACCTTTTAACCGATGCAGAGTCGATTTGCGACCGGGTGGGCATTATGGTCAAAGGCAGATTGAAAAGGGCGGGAAAGTTATGTGAATTTATTGATCCCTCAATAGATGGGAAGAAGGGATCACTGGAAGATATGTTTTTGCAGGAGACGGGAGGGTGATATGGGGGCATGGGGTAGTCTTGTCTGGGCAACCTTCAGGGAAGGAGTGCGAAATAAGGTATTTTATAACCTTTTTTTCTTTGGTCTTCTGATTATTCTGGTTTCTTTAATATTGAATCAGATGACGGTTGGTGATTCCACTAAAATTAT
>DAOWNY010000274.1 GCA_030642325.1 Deltaproteobacteria bacterium | reverse complement strand
GTAAAAAGGATTATAAGCCAAGATGGTAAAAATAAATTTACTCTCAGTAAAAGAATTAATGAGAAAGCGAATGCTTATCCAGCATTCCGTTATGGGGACAATACCCATAATTCTGGCGATCATACTCATCCTTCTATTCGAATTTTCCATAACCGCCAGGATTGACAAAGTAAATGGCGATATTAAGGTTACCAAAAATAAGATTACCAAATTGGATAAAATAATCGGCCAAATAAATAAATTGAAAAAAGATAAAAAGGCATTGGAAGAAAAACTTGATGTGATTAGCAGGTTAAATAAAAATAGAAGTCTGCCGGTCCATATCCTGGATGAATTGTCTCAAAATATTCCCGAAAAGCTATGGCTCATCAACTTGGAGCAATCAAACACCCGATTAAAACTGAAAGGGGTCGGACTGGATAATGAAACAATCGTAACTTTCATAAAAAACTTAAAAAAATCGAAGTATTTTGGAAAAATCGATCTAAACTTAACCAAGCAATTTAAACGTAAGGGCTATAAGCTCAAAGAATTTGAAATAATCTGCCGAACCCAAATTCCCATCTAATGCATGGAGAGATAATGTGGCCAATCATAAATAAGATACTAAGATTGCCGACAGCAATGAAGCTTCTCATACCAGTGGGGGTAATCGTAATTATCTCAACAGGCTATTATTTTTTAGCCTATCGGCCTCATCAAAAAAAGTTGGTTTATCTCCATAAAGAATACGAGAAATTGGAGAATAAAAGGGCTGAAAAGCAGAATATTGCCAATAATCTGGAGAAATACCGGGCGGAGTTTGCCAGGACCGAAAAAGAGTTGAAGAAAATTTTAGTTCAGCTCCCCAGTCAAAAAGAAATTCCCACCCTTTTATCACTCATTTCCGCCCAGGGAAGTGCATCAGGTTTGGAATTCCTCCTTTTTAAGCCGAGCAAAAAAGAGACTCCGGTAGATTTTTATGTGAAGATTCCGATTGAAATTAAGGTGATGGGCACCTATCATGAGGTGGCCGTATTCTTTGACCGGATCAGCCGTTTGGATAGAATCGTAAATGTTGCAAAGATTAAAATGGATAAACCAAAAAATATTGATGGTAAAATGGTTTTAACTAGTTCTTGCGATGTCATCACCTATAAGTATTTGGATGAAGCAGAAAGGGCTAAGCTTGAAAAGAAAAAATCAAAAAATAAAAAGAGAAGAAGATAGATATCTTTTTGCCGTAACTCTACCGGTTTCCGTATTTATCCTTTTATCTTTGCTGTTCGGTTTTACGGGAAACGACCTAAAGGCCGGTTCCAAAGAAAACCGGATGCCAACCGACCCTCAAAAAAAGGACAAATACGTTCTTTCTCAAAAACCGGTCACAACGGTAAACCGGGCAGAACATAACATAAGTCCGGGGTATCGATATGACCCCAAGGGAAGGGCTGACCCGTTTAAGCCCTTTGTTGCCCCCCCTCAACTGGAAAAGGGCCTGCTGGGATCCGGCCCCCTCACCCCCCTCCAAAAATTTGATATCAGCCAATTAAACCTGGTGGGGATCATCTGGGGAATTGAAGACAGCAAAGCAATATTGGAAGATTCCACCGGCAAGGGATATATAATTTCTAAAGGCACTTACATTGGTAAAAAAGGTGGGATAGTCAGAAGTATTGAAAGAAATAAAATAATCATTGAAAGAAAATTCGTAAACTATCTGGGGAAAATCAAAAGGAAAATAATCGTAGTTAATCTCCGCAAGTTAGAAGGAGGAAAAAAGTGAGGGATGACAACTGCTTTATGAGGATTCCAATCAATAGAAAGATTATTACCCTGCTTCTCTCCATTATAGTATTCTCTGTTTTTGTTGCCACCGGGGGTCACTCGGTTGAAAAAAGTGGCGGGGAGGGATTGGCCAAGGCCAACAAGATTACCGAATTAAAAGTATCAAAACATGATGATATTATGACGATAGCCATTGCAGGAAATGGTAAAATTTCAAAATATCGCTATTTTCAACTCCCAAATCCCCATCGCCTTACCATCGATCTTTTGGGGGTAACCAGCCTTCTTCCGAAAAATTTATTTAAGGTCAACGGAAAGGCATTGAAAAAAATCCGGGTAGGTGAATATAATGATAAGGTTAGAATAGTTCTGGATTTCCAGAAGACCGAAGTGCCGCCCTTTGAGATAGTCAAAGAAAAAAATAGCATAGTGATTAACCTGGGAAAGGTTCCTCAGGAAAGCAGGAAAGAAACAAGAGAAATAGTTAAAGCAACTGATAATAAAATAACCAAAGTAGCTTTTAAATATATGGACGATAAATCCAGGGTTATTATTACATCTTCAAGCAAATTAACGTACGACGTTTCACAGCCGGCAGAAAATGAAATAGTTCTAAAAGGTGAAAATGTAAGAATATCGGAAGATATCCTGAAAGATCTTGATGGCAAAGATTTTAATGGCGCTATCAAGAATGCTGCCCTTTTTCACTCAGGATCTTCTTCGGTTATTTCCATCAAGTTGAAAAAAATTGTCCCCTATCTGGTTACCCAAACAGATAATATCATATACCTGGACTTTGAATTACCAAAGGCAAGTCCACCTGAGAAACCGGCCGCAGTTGCCGCGGCCGTACCACCACCTGCTACTCCTGTCGAACCTGAAGGAGCAGTGAAGCAGAAGGAAATTAGTAAAAAGGAAGTAAAAAAGCCGGTGGCAGTTGCCAAGGAAACTTTGCCCCCTTCTTCCCCGGAGTTAAATTCCGATGCTGAACCGATGGCAGGGGGTTATCAGGGAAGAAAAATATCCCTGGATTTCCATAAAGCAGACATCCACAATGTCTTCAGAGTTATTTCAGATGTATGCGAAAAAAATCTGGTAATCGGTTCGCGAGTGAAGGGAACCGTTACCATCAAGTTGATTGATGTTCCCTGGGATCAAGCCCTGGATGTAATCCTGCAAAATAATAAATTAGATAAACTGGAAGTGGGGAATGTGATTCGCATTGCTCCCCGCAAAGAGATTGAGGCT
>DAOWNY010000194.1 GCA_030642325.1 Deltaproteobacteria bacterium | reverse complement strand
ATAGAACTGAAAGATCATATTGTGATTATGGGAAGCAATGATTTTACTGTCGAACTCCTTTCCCATGAGTTAAGCAGGCGGTTTCCGGAATTCAGCCTCTCTTTCTCCAATGTGGGAAGTTTGGGGGGGCTTGTTGCATTGGGAAGGGGAAGCACTCATGTAGCCGGCTGCCATCTTCTTGACCCTGAGACCGGAGAATATAATATACCATATCTACCTCGCTATCTTGCCGAAACAGAAACCATTGTGGTCAACTTAGTATATCGCGATTTAGGGCTGATAGTAAACTCTGATAATCCCCTGTATATTACAGGGATTGAAGATTTGGTTCGTTCGGAAGTTAAGGTCATTAATCGTCAGGAAGGGTCAGGCACGAGAATTTTTTTTGATATTGAGCTAAAAAAATATGGAATCACCCCTAATCGGATTAAGGGATACGAAAGGGAAGTCAATACTCATGCCGAAGTAGCTATGGCTGTGTTAAGCAGATCAGTGGATGTGGGCCCGGCGATATTGCCGGCAGCAAAAGTGCTGGGTTTAAAATTTATCCCTCTTACCAAGGAAAGGTATGATCTGGTTATTCCCAAGGACAATTTTTCTCTGAAACCGGTGACGGCCCTGCTTGAGGTAATTAGATCTCAGGAATTCAAAGAGAAGGTAGAAAAGATGGGGGGCTATGGATACGAAAGATTCCGGAAAGATAATGTCAAAACGGTGAGAGCAAGAATTTAAGGTAAACATTCAGCGGTCAGCTTTCAAAAAAGTTGAATCCTGGAGCAGAAGAGTTCCCCCGGGCTATCAAAGAAGGGTTTTTTCCTTCTTTGATAGCCCATTTTATTGTTTGTCTTGTTTACTGCTAATAGCCGGCAGCTGAATTCTTTTAATATTTTATTTCCCTTTTAGCTAAGAGTCTTTCCAGCCATTCAATGTTTTCCAAGTCCCCTTTAGCTTTCCGGATAGTTTCCTGCAAAGCCTTACTACTAATCCCGGTGGCATAATTATCAAGTAACTTATTGATGAGCTTTCTCTGCCTTTCGGAAAGGGCGGCATCTTTCCCTTTTAGCGCATCTTTTAAGGAAGGAAGTATTAGGTGAATTACCGTTTTTATATTTTTTCGCAATTTTGCTGAAGAAAGTGTAAGCGCCAGGATCGAAGGAGACCCGGGAAGTGCGATTAAAACAGGCATCCTTGTCGGTAATAGAGATTACATGAAACGTGGGCAGCAGCCACCTGCTGCCCAGAATCCGTTCGGGATAAATATCATTGATAATTCCCTGAGTCGGGATAGTTGCCGTGGTTTTTATCGAAATCACAGCAGAAGCGCTAATGTTATTGGCTGTATCGATTACTGTCACCGTATCAATAACTGAAGCGCCGGTATTGTTAACTCCGGCAGTGTAAAGGCCCTGGCTGGTAATTTCACTTCCGATGCCGTCTGACACCTCCCAGGAATAAACCGGATTTTCACTGCAATCCCCGGTATTTGAAGCGCTGAATTGAACGGTTTTTCCGGAATCGACGGTTTCTAATGATGGGTTGATAGATGCCCGGCAGGCAAGGGGGGAGAAACAAAACTCGCCTGTTTCTATCTCTGTTTCCAGAGAATTATTCCCTGATCGGTTACTTTTATGTTTTTCAGATTAAAGGCTCTGCATGCCCCCAGGGGCGCATTTGAGGCTATATTATATTTAATGATGAGGATAGGCCCTTCCCCTTTTTGGATAAGATCTAAACCCCATGAAAACAGTGTTATCCTGCCGCATCCATTGGTAAGCTCATTGACGCTGCCGGCAAAACCATCAGTGCGTAGGGTAGTTTCAACTTTTGATACGGTAAGATAATCATCCTCGTCGCAGATATCGAACTGTAGAGCCGATACTTTATCGTCAGGATTTTTCAGGCTCACTGCCACCTCTCCTCCGGAGGAACCGGGAGCGCCGGAGCCATCTTCCACCGTAAGGGTTACCTGAGACAATGCCTCCCAGGGAAGACAGAGGATAAAGCCCAACATTACAACCGGCAATAAAAATAATATAATTTTTTTCATTTTTGTCTGAAAATTCCTTTAGTGGGATTGGAAACCCAGCCTATCAATAGGCTTAGACATTCTTGTTCCGCTTGATTTTTATCTTTTTCGGTTAAAAACTTGTTCCTGCAAGATTTACCTTAACCGGTTGGTTGTTGTTATCAGCCGTCTTTACCCCGGGTAATTCCGGATGAACCTTTTTTATTTTTTATGAAGTTAATTTATTTGTTAACTGTTCACGGTTTTTTTCAATAAAATGAATTTTATAACAATGTAAACATACTTGATGTCGATTCCAATTTTGGAATTAGGGCCGTAGTTCTTTATACATTGCCCAAGTGCTTATTTTTATGTTACGGATAAATCATAAATCCCCTCATCCCAACCGTTAAGGGCATAAGTCGATTTAATGATGCAATAAAAAAACCGGGTGGCTGACAAACAAAGTTTGTCCATGCAAATTTTTTTGAAAGTCGCTAAGTCCCGAACAATGGAAATGGTAGAGTGCGGTATATTACAAAAATTAAATAGTAAAAGGAAATTGGCGATAGATAATTTTGTATTTTTATTCTCCGCGCGTTTATGAATCTTACCAATTGAACACGGACAAACAAAGTTTGTCCATGCCACCCATAAAAGTATTACTGTAAATTCCTTGAATCCCTTAAGCCCCCGGTGGCAGGGGCATTCTCCCTGTCACCGGAATTAGAGGTGAATCAAGCTTTTTAATAAGCCTTCCAGAGGGTATCGCAGCTATACCAATCAATGCAGTTTGACCACCCGATTGCCTTTCTCAGGATGACTATCAAGTCATCTACCGAAGGATTGAGCGTTTCCATTTCATCAGGCGGTAAGCAGGGGGTGCCTCCGGGCACATTCATGGCAACCATGTCACAAGGATCGGGGTTTTCGTACCCCGATTGTCCGGAGATCACCTTTAAGGTATGCACCACATCGAAGATATCCACTTCTCCGGCAGATAAGCCGTCTATATCCACATCTCCATAGCTGGTAAAGCGGAACAGGCATCACTCCATCCTGCTGCGTATTCATAGCCGGCTACCGTTACCAGGTTCTCGTCAAATTCGATTCTATACCCGAATGCCACCAGGGCATCGGTTTCTACAATAGCAGGGTCGCCGGCAAGGTAGCAATCAACCGTTATGCTTCCGTCCCGAGCAACCACGCTGTCCCGGGGCATGCCGTCCATTTTCGAAAGGAACACTTCGGAAGGTATATTGCGGACCGTAATTGTAATGACGGCACTTTTTCTTTTTTATCATTCCCATTCAAAAATACCTCCATATCGTTTGAGCTATTTATGAATGATTTTTTAAAAAAGAAAAAGGAAGAAGAATGAAGAAAATTGATTAAAAATTATTTTTTTGAAGAAAAAGAATCCGAAGAATATTCGGCATTTTCATACCGGAGGGTTTGTTGTATTTTAAAGTCGGTCATGACAGGGGTTCATCCATAGATATTACCGAAAATCGTGGATCAAAAGGGCGTTTGTAAACATCCAAAACCATTTCCATGTTTGCCAAAAAACTGCCGTTTTGTTCCGTTGGGATTATCCAACCTTTGCGTTGCCAAGGCTTGATTTTGTTTTTTTAAAACGCGGCGAATCGTTTCATAAGAAGCGCTGTCATTGTAGTCAAGCTCGATAACCGGATCGGCCAATGGTCTCAGGGACCATCCGACAAAGCCTTCGGGCGGTCTCATTGCAGCTCAATGCACCGGATATGCTTCAAAATTGTGATATTTTGACCTTGAGCGTCAAAATTTTTTGTTTTGCCGGCGTCAAAATTGAATTGGTTGCAGACAGAATAATTCGGCCCCCTGCAAGCTGTGCTTAAAACGCTTTCGCGACACAATTAGGCATAAAAAGTTTCGTAGCTGTTCAGGGATAAGCCCGCTTGTGCCGGCACGGCAGACAGGGAGCCGAAAGTCAGAATTCAGAAATGGTTTTATCCGTCCAAAGTCAATT
>DAOWNY010000317.1 GCA_030642325.1 Deltaproteobacteria bacterium | reverse complement strand
GTATTACGCAAGCTGGAAATAAACACCCAATGGGTGAAAATTTGTAATAGCAAAACATCCTGTGATCATTTTGGCTGATAGCTAACTGCTAAAGGCTAAGTGCTCAATTCAGGTTATTATCTCTTTTCCAATTTAAAAATCAATGCCCGCTTGATCTCGTCAATCTGTTCCTGATCTTCCGCCTTTTGTCCCCCAAGGTCCCTCACGTAGAATGTATCCGCTATCTGATCCGCCTTGGTGGAAATTTTGGCGATGTGAATATCCAGCTGGAAATCCGAGAGGGTCCGGGTGATCTGAAAAAGGAGTCCTGCCTGATCATCGGCAAAGACCTCGATTATAGTAAAAAAATCGGAGGCATCGTTATCTATTATTACCTTCGGGCGGTGGTATGTTTTTTTGGAATGGGAGAGGAGAGACGGTGCTGATTTTTGACCAAGCCGGAATTCCAGCGACAGTTTTCCGTTCAAGGCATTTTGCAGGTCTTTTTCTACTTTCTTCCATGCCTTCTCAATCAGGATGGTGTCCGGGGGGTTGGTAACCCGGAAGATGTCCACCGTGGTTTGATTCTGCCAGGTATATATTTCAGCGGAGAGGATATTGATATTGTTGATGGCCATTACGCCAGTGATTTTAGAGAAAAGACCCGGCTTATCCCGGGAGAGAAAAGTTACTTCCCAAAAATCTCCCTCCTCTCCTTTTTTGGCCTCCAGGATAAAGTTTCCCGGGCTCGATCCGGTTTTACCTCCTGCCGCAGTATCACCCTGTTTCTGCTTAATAGATTGCAATATTTCTACATGCCGGGCAATGGTTTGCGGGGAGGTATTAAGAAGGTAGCGTGGTGACATGGCTTCCAGATAGACGTTAATGGTGTCCCGGTCAATATGAGGAGAGATTGTTCGGAACATCTCATTTTTAACCTGTTTCACCTTAAGGGAGGTATCAGAAGTAGCTAATTCCCCTTTTTCCAGGATATGTAAAATTTTAAAGAAGAGCTCCCGGACCAGGCTGGCGATCCATGCATTCCATGCCTTGGGGCCGGTTGCCCTGGAATCAGCCCAGGTAAGCAAATAGAGCATTTTTAGATGCTTTGGTGTGTCTATTACGCGGGCACATTGAATAACCAGTTTTTCATCATTCAAGTCACGGCGGGTGGCTGTTTCCACCAAAAAAAGGTGATGGCGGACCAGCCGGGATATGTTTTCTTTCTCTTCACCCGAGAAACCCATTCGTTCCAGAATTTTTTGGGAAATTTTTTCCCCTTTAAGGGCGTGTTCTTTAGTGAATTTGCCGATGTCGTGGAAAAGGCCGGCCATATAAAGCTGCCCGGGGTGGGAAATATCTCTGAACATATTTCTTAGCAAAGAATCCTTTTCTGTAGCCAGACCCTTCAGATATTTAACGGTTTGCAAAGAATGTCTCCCCACCGGATAGATATGGTAGGAATCAAACTGGACATGATCTTTAATTTTACCGAATTCCGGAATAAAGGCATCCAGAAAACCGGTTTCCATCATCTGATTCAAGGCTTCAAAAGAATCCACAGGTTCATTGATTATATTGATAAATGTATTGTTTGCCTGTTTTGATTTGCGAAAGTTATCATCCACCAAAGGAAGAAACTCCTTGATCAGCCTTCTGGCCTCCCGGGAAAGAGGGCACCCCAATTTAGCGCTGAGACCGAAGGCCTCCATCATCAAAAATGGTCGGTAAGGGATGGATTCGGCCGAGGGGAAGTCAATTGTTCCGTTATTAAAAAGGAATCCATTGGGAATATTGAGGGAAGCAGGATCAACCTTCATTTTATTGTTTTCGGGGAAATTACTGAGCAAAAAAGATTGGTGGAGGAATTTGACGGTAGCCATGTAAGAGTGAAGCCTGCCCATGAATTGTTCCACTGCCAAAAAATTTTTATTATCCCTGAATTGCAGCGCCCAGGCAATTCTTTCCTGGTATGCAAATTCCAGGCAATCATTTTTTCTGCCGGACAATTGATGCAGATGATTACGGACCAGACGAATGAATTTCAATCGCTTTTCCAGTTCTTGATATTCATGGTGGGACAATTTTCCTTTCTGCTCCAAATCCCCTGGAGATTTGAGCTGAAAAAAAGCTCTGGACAGCCATAACATATGGTGATAATCCCTTAAGCCACCTATTCCTTCTTTAAGATTCGGTTCCAGGAGATAGCTGGCATCTCCGAAGGTATCCATCCGAACGGAATCCAGATCTTCGAGCCATTTTTTTAAGTTGGGGGCCTTTTTGGTAATTATTTTTTTTTGGATCATTTTAGAAAGAAGGATATAAAGAGAAAAATCACCGCAGATGAAACGGCTGTCCATCATAGAGGTGAGTACTTTAAAGTCACTGTTTGACAAACTTAAGCAGTCCTTGATGCTGCGG
>DAOWNY010000091.1 GCA_030642325.1 Deltaproteobacteria bacterium | reverse complement strand
CGGGAAGTATATCTGCTTCAGGCCACCATGGATACCCGGCCCGAGGATCTTATCATTACTCCGGTAATGGGGGGGGACGGTCGGATCAAGTACGCGGCCAGTTCCCTGGTTACTGCCATGATCAAGGGGGGGGTATGTATTCTGGATGAAGGAAACCGCATGAGCGAAAAATCATGGGCCGCTCTTGCCCCGCTTCTTGATGATCGACGTTACGTGGAATCGATTATCACCGGCTTAACCATCACCAGCCATCCCGACTTCAGATTTGTTACCACCATTAACGAGGATTCTTCCACCTATGAGATTCCGGAATATATCCACTCAAGGTTACAGCCACAGATTACCATCGACTTCCCTGACCGGGAAGACGAATTATTTATCCTGAAGGAAAATCTTCCCTTTGCCGATCAGGATATCCTCAAGTATATGGTTGACTTTCTCCAGCGGGCCCACCTTGCAGATGAAATCTATTCGGTCCGCGACGGGATAAACATGATCAGGTACGCCTTGAAGATGATGCACTGCTCTCCAATGGCAAAAAAAGAGGCAATTCACCGGGCAATTCTCAATGTAATCGGTGAAGAAGCCCTTCGCTATGAAGAATGAAGATGATTCACGAACCATTACCTCCCTTTGGGCAGCACATCTACCCGGTTCCGGTGGTACACTTCCGCCTGGAATTTGCCGATGCAGTTCGCTCCCTCTTTTTACAGATAAAACCTGATGCAGTAGCGGTTGAACTGCCCCATTCCCTCCGGGAGGTGGTTCAAAGGGGGGTTTTGCGGCTTCCTGAACTGTCGGTGGTTTTTTACCAGAACAAGCATGGAGACACCATCTATCTTCCCATCGAATCCACCGACCCCATTATGGAAGCCATCCGATCCGGGCTGGATTGCAACCTGCCGGTTTATTTTGTAGACCTCGATTTGGACACCTATCCCTGCTTTCATGATTACTTTCCCGACCCTTATGCTGCTTTCCGGTTGGGAGTCAAAACCTATTATGATACCTTTCATGGTCAGATGGCTGCCGGAGTAAAAAAGACTCGGGATGATTTGAGGCGGGAAGAAGGGATGGCCTACCGCCTGCAGAAAATCGCCGCTCAACACAAAAAAATTCTCTTTGTTTGCGGGCTCGCCCATCTGGAAGGGATAAAAAAGGCCTTTCTTTCTCCCCGAACCAATCCCCTGGAAATAATAAATCGGGAAGGGGTGAGTCTTTTTAACCTTCATCCGGAAGATTTGATAAAAGTAACAACCGAATACCCGTTTTTAACGGCGGCTTACGAATACCGTCGAGGAAAACTTCCCCCCGAACCAAACCTCCCCAATTTTACTGTCAAAAAGAAACTCGGGATTCTTACCTCATTAACGGAAAGCGGGAAGACCTCTTCAGAGGAGGAGGCGCTGGACGCGTCCGTCCGCTGGACGGTACACCACATCAACAAAGGTCCCATGGACCGGCAGATGGTAAGCCTTCGACTGTTTGAACAGGCAGCCCGCCATTATCACCAGGACACGGAGGAAGAGGTAAGCCGCTCGCAAAAACAGGCATTCTTCCGCTTTTCTCGAAACTATGCCCTCATGGAAAAACGGCTCCTGCCTGATTTATATCAGCTCCTTACCTCGGCCCGGAGTTGTGTGGATGATAACTTCTGTTATGCCTTCTTCCGTCTGAGCAACTTTTATCCCTGGCAAAAAACTACCTCATCTCTTCCCACCTACCGGATGAGCGAAGACATGCTTTGGCTGGGAACCCGAAAAATTCTGATCAAAAAGAGGATTCCCAGAATCAAACGCTGCCCGGTCCATGTTCCCACGCGGCTGCGCCAAAAAGAAAAAAAGCCGGGAGAATGGCTGGAAGGCTTTGATGATCCCCACATCTGCTCTTATCCTCCCGAGGATATAATCATTGAGGGTTACGCCAACTTTCTTAAAACCAAGGGGTCTTACCTTCTCTCCACTGAGGGTGTCACCAGTGTGCCCTTTGAAACAACCATCTTAGACGGGATTGATCTGAGGGAGACCGCCCGGCATATCCATGAAGACCGGATCTACGTAAAGGAGTTTAAACGGGTAAGGGGAGCGGTAGGGTCGGTGGTGGTAATATTTGACGAAGATGTTAAAAATGAAAGGTATCCCTATCGGATAACATGGCTGGGGGAACACAATCAAGAGTCGGATATGGCTTTTTATGCCACCAACCCCACCGATCATGTGGTAGGCCCGGGGATATTAAGGTGTACATACGGAGGGCTTATGATGACCTTTCCGCCGATGAGAGTCGCGGATGTCTGGGGAGATCATGATTACCATTGGGCTCAAACAAAAGCGGAGCGACTTCTTCTGGCAGGTTTAGAGTATAGCCTGGATAAATACACAGTTTATGTGGCCGATTCCCCTCCCCGTTCTTTGATTAAAAGTATTGCGGCCAAATGGGAAAAGGGGATCATATATATCCCCATCGGTCAACTGTCTTCAGTCAAGCTAAAGCAGATTCGTACATTGCATATACTGTCCGGCAGAGATAAACGTAAACTTGCCGGGGAATACATCTGGTAATGTGTAATCCGTCTAATCAGCGACAAATAATACATTCTCGGTCCAACCACAATAATCAGATCCGTAACCGTTCACGGGCTGGTAAGACTTTTTAAAAATGTTTCCATGCTGCAAAATTTCAAGCTGTGCAGTTATTAGCTATTAGCATTAGGTATTAGGTAGCAGGTATTAGCGGTTAGGTGTTAGGGATTATGAGAAATTTTCACCCATTGGGTGTTATTTCAAGCTTGCGTAATACCTCGGTTTTTCAAAGCTAAACGCTTTTCAGCTGATCGCTCAACTTGAAGCTGGAATTAGATCGGCAAATGTAACGAAATCAAACGGATGTTGAATGGTTTCATGCAAAAGCTAATACCTGATAGCTAATACCTGACCGCACAAAGTCGCAAAAAATAGTTTGACGAGGATATGGAGATAAGATAATATTCTTAAAGCTGGTTACCGACGGCAATATTTCTTTATTGCCAGTAAAATTTATCGATTCTAACAGCTGCTTGCGGACGACGACTTGGGGGAATAATTAAAAAAATGGAAGAATTTCATAGGATAAAAAGACTTCCACCTTACGTATTCAGCGTAGTGGATAATCTAAAAGTTCAAGCAAGGCGGGCCGGGGAAGATATCATCGACCTGGGGATGGGAAATCCTGATATGGCTACCCCCCAACATATCTTAAATAAAATGAATGAAGCGCTAAAAAACCCTCGAAATCACCGATATTCTGCCTCCAGGGGTATCTATAAGCTGAGACTGGCAATATGCAACTGGTACAAAAGACGTTATCAGGTTGAGCTTGACCCGGAGGCGGAAGCAATCGTTACCATCGGAGCCAAAGAGGGAATTTCGCATCTTGCTCTGGCCACCATTGGTCCGGGAGACGTAGTCTTTGCCCCTTCCCCTACTTATCCTATTCATCCTTATTCTGTTATCATTGCCGGGGGTGATCTTAGGAGTATCCCCCTTAATAAAGAAAACGATTTTTTTGCCGAACTTCTATCGGCAACCCGCCAGACCTGGCCCAAACCTAAAATGTTGATTATCTCCTTTCCTCACAATCCGACCACAGCAGTGGTTGATCCGGCATTCTTCGAAAAAATTGTTGATTTTGCCCGGGAACATAAAATAATGGTTGTCCATGACTTGGCATACGCAGACATCGTTTTTGACGGTTACCGGGCACCCAGCTTTTTGGAGGTTCCGGGAGCAAAGGAAGTAGGAGTAGAATTCTTTTCATTATCAAAAAGTTATAATATGCCGGGATGGCGAGTGGGATTTGCAGTGGGAAATGAGAGGATGATCCGAGCATTGACCAGAATCAAAAGTTACCTGGACTACGGAATATTTCAACCGATTCAAATTGCTGCCATAATTGCCCTGAATGGTGATCAAGAGTGCGTCGGTGAGGTTGTAAATACTTACCGGAAAAGAAGGGACTGCCTTATCGGAGGACTTAAAAGAATAGGATGGGAAATTGAAAAACCGAAGGGAACGATGTTTGTTTGGGCCAAAATTCCTGAGCAATTTAAGAAAATGGGATCTTTGGAGTTCTCCAAGGCCCTGCTTACCAAAGGTAAGGTAGCGGTATCACCAGGTTTGGGTTTTGGTGAGTACGGGGATGATCATGTAAGATTCGCCCTGGTGGAAAATGATCAGCGAATAAACCAGGCAGTTCGGGGGATAAAAAAAGTCTTTTTAGGAAAATAACCATGAAAAATATCAAGGCAGGCCTGGTCGGCTTTGGAACAGTAGGATCAGGAGTGGTAAAACTACTTAAAGAAAACCAACTGGTAATAGAACAACGACTGGGAATTCCCATTATTTTGAAAAGGGTAATGGATCTGGATATCACCACCAATCGGGGGATTGAGTTGGGAGATGGGGTCTTGACGGATCAACTGGATAAAATTCTGGATGATCCCGAGATATCTATTGTAATTGAACTTATTGGAGGAATTGAGCCGGCAAAATCAATTATTCTGCAGGCAATAAGGAATAAAAAACATGTTGTCACCGCTAATAAAGCCCTCCTGGCCACCCATGGAGATGCTATTTTTAAGGAAGCAGAAAAAAATAAAATTGATATCGCCTTTGAGGCAAGTGTGGGGGGAGGTATCCCCATCCTTCGTTCGTTAAGAGAAGGATTTGCAGCTAACCGTATTGAGTCTATTTTGGGAATAATGAACGGAACCACCAATTTCATTCTAAGTGAGATGACTAACCGGGAGGGAAAATTTGAGGATATTTTGCGATATGCGCAAGATCGTGGCTTTGCTGAAGCAGATCCTTCCTTTGACCTTGAAGGAATCGATATTGCACATAAACTTGTAATAATTCTTGCATTAGCTTACGGAGTCCGGGTTAATCCTGAAGATATTTATACTGAGGGAATATCCGGTATTACTCTTCCTGATATTGAATTTGCCAGAGAATTTGGTTACAGAATTAAACACCTGGCAATCTCCCGGGACGAGGGGAGCCAAATTGAGGCCAGGATCCATCCCACCATGTTGCCGTTTACTCACCTTCTTTCGGAAGTGGACGGGGTTTATAATGCCTTTTATGTTCAAGGGAATGCGGTGGGAACCACCCTTTTTCGCGGAGAAGGAGCAGGAATGATGCCCACTGCCAGTGCGGTGGTGGGTGATCTGGTGGAATTGTCCCGGAATATTACTCGGGGGATATCCCTAAGAACCCCGGCCCTCTCGTATCAGCGTAAATCCATTCTCAATAAAATAATTAAAAATATCAATGAAGTAATTACCAATTATTACTTGAGGTTCTCGGTGGTTGACTCTCCCGGGGTCCTTTCCCAAATTTCGGGTATTTTGGGCAGGCACAATATCAGTATTTCTTCGGTGATTCAAAAAGACCAAAAAATTGAAGGAGCAGTGCCGATTGTCATGATGACCCACCAAGCCAAAGAAAAAAGCATTCAGACCGCGGTCGATAAAATTAACAATCTGGATGTGGTGCTGGGTCGGACTGTTTTAATTCGAATCGAGGACGAAACCTTAGAGGGAAAACATAATCAGGAGCAGGTAATCAGTTAGCATATATAAAGGTCACTATTCAAAATTCAAAGCTCCAAAATTCAAGCTGTGCGGTTAGCCTTTAGCAGTTAGCTATTAGCCAAAATGATCACGGGATGTTTTGCTATTACAAATTTTGTAAGCGTTCAAGGTTGCCGGTTTACCGTTCACGGTTTTTTCAATGAAATGAATTTTATAACGATAAAAAACATGTTTTTTTTCATGTGTTTATTGTTATTTTAAATGTTTTTGGCTCTATCTGATTTTATAACGGATTGGGGGGTAAGCATTTTAGCCCTGAAAGGGCGTAACATACCAGCCCAGGGCAAGGCCCCGGGAATCGGAATTTATGTGCATAAAAGCCCTGAAAGGGCGTAACATATATAAGGAGTAAGGCTTGGGGGGCGCAATCATTGTCGAAAGTGCTTCTCCATCTGGTTTTCAGCACAAAAAACAGGGAAAAAATTATACCGCCTTATACCGCCTAATATGCAGCCGAAATTACATGCATATTTGGGGCGGGTGCATGTCGTACGATCGGAAGTGAAGGCTGCCTGTGTTGGAGGCACAAAAGACCATATTCATATCGCATGCACATTATCGCGAACAATGACCATCAGTAAGCTCATGGAAGAGATTAAAAAATCATCCTCAGCCTGGGTCAAGAAACAGGATGCAGGTTTAGATTCTTTCACATGGCAGGCCGGCTATGGTGCGTTTTCATTGGGCCAATCACAGTTGATGGATTTGATAAATTACATTGACAATCAGCATAAGCACCATCAAAAGAAGACTTTTAAAGAAGAGCTGAGGGCGTTGCTTTTAAAATATGATGTCAAATATGACGACCAATACTTATGGGATTGATTTTAAATTATGTAACGCCCTTTCAGGGCTTAAAAATATTTTGTATTACACCCCCAGGGCGTTGCCCTGGGCTGGTATGATTAACCCCTTCAGGGTTCCTGGTTGTAGCATTAATAAGTAAGCAGCAATTTATACGAAGAAAATTCCATGACCCGGGGTTTTAAAAAAATGTCTTAATAAATTATGAAGTCATATGAAACTGGCTATAGCAACAAACCGTAAGCTGTGAACGGATACTAAAAATGTATATTTTTGGAACAAGTACGCTAAGTGAAATTATTATTGATATTGTCCAATGCATCGACATAAAAATCGATGCTTTTTTTGACGATTTTACCAATGAAACGTCTTTTCACGGTATTCCGGTAATCGGTGGAATGGACAGCCTGCTAAAGTTTAATGATGATTTGTCCGGGATAGAACTATTTGTGGCGGTTGGGGATAATGTCAATAGAGAAAAACTGTTTAAAACAATTGGGGATAACGGCATACCTCTTTCAAATATCATCCACCCGGGCGCATGTATTGAGACTACCGCCGTGGTAGGTTCCGGCAATTTGATAATGCACGGGGCATACATTGGTTCAAAAGTTGTTATTGGAAATGGAAATTTGATTTTTCCCGGCGTATGCATCACGCATCATAATTGTATAGGCGATTTCAATTTTTTTAGCCCTAATGTTTCGGTCGGGGGGCATACCCGGATTCAGTCGGGTTGTAAAATCGGCATGAATAGTGTGATCAAGCCATATATTGAGGTGGGGAGCAATTACTGCTGCGAACCCTTAACCATGGTCAGCGGTCGAACAAATG